>JAFGVI010000027.1 GCA_016938065.1 Deltaproteobacteria bacterium
CTATTCAGTTTTCAAAGATCGATTCCTGCGGTACTTCCTCATCCTCTTACGAACACTTGCGTACTCTTAAAAAGGACAGCTATCTTAACTCTGCTCTCAAACTCTTGTCAAGTCTTTTCGCTTCCGACCGCCGACTTGATACATGACCCTTGACCGCGAATCTCGTCGGTTAGAGGAGAGCGCTTATACGCTCGCACTGCATCGTTGTCAAGCGCTTTATCAGCTCTGCAACAGAATTTTTATTTTTTTTCAGAGAACCTTTCTCCAACCACACCGGCAGGCTCAGAGCCCCTCAGTGGTGAAGGAGGCGCTTTATACCCCCACCCCTTTTTTTTGTCAAGCTCTTTCTTTACAGAGCTTTAATAAAAACATCACCTGGCTTCCCCAACCGGAAGTACAAGCTGACGCCACAAACGCCACCGGTTAACAATTAAAATTTATAACCTTCCACGACATAGATTGAAACCCTGCCGCCGATACCTTTTACCACCCCCGGAGCCAGCGCCCGAATCTGAAAATGATCACGCACGCCCTGATAAACTTTTTCATCCACCAGAATTTCCCCGCCCCGCGACGTCTCCTGCAGGCGGGCCGCAAGGTTTACAGTCTCCCCAATGGCGGTAAAATCCATCCGCACCGGCGAGCCGATATTACCGACGATTGCCTCACCGCAGCTGATGCCGATACCGAGATGCAGATGCGGTTCGCCGGCACGGTGACGCTGACGGTTCAACCGGCCAATCTCCTCCTGCATTTCAACGGCACAGCCGACGGCTTTTTCAGCCGCATCGTCCAGGGGAGCGGGAGCACCGAAAAGAGCCATCACCCCATCGCCGATGAATTTGTCCAGGGTTCCGGAAAAACGCAGAATGACATCTACCATAACCCCCAGGTAGGAGTTAAGCAGATCGACCACCTGCTCCGGCTCAAGGTTCGAGGCCGAAGTTGAAAAACCGCGCAGGTCGGCAAACAGAACGACCACCTCCATCCGCTGCCCGGTCAACTTTAAAGGCTCCCCTCTAACCACGACTCCTTCTGCCACGGCCGGGCTGACATAACAGGAGAGTGAATGCTGCAGGCACTCCTGTTCGGTAATGTCGTCGACTATAATAATGTAACCCTGCAGACTGCCGCTGCGCTCCCGCCAGGCTTCCACCCTGACATGACGGTAAGCCGCTCGACCATCGGCTTTCTCGATTCGCAGTTTGACTCCCTCGACTACCCCGCTCTCTTCCATCTGCCGCTGAAAAAAAGAGAACGGGATCTCAATGCGCGAAGCAAAAACCTGATTAACCCGGCAACCCAGCACATCTTCCCGACGCAAATCGCTGAGCCTTTCCATTGAACGGCTGAACATCCGGATCGTCAGATCGCAGTCAACCACGATAATTCCCGAGACCAGACTTTCAAGAATCTCCTCCATAAAATCGCGGCTCTGCTGCAGCGCCAGCGTCGTCTCATTAACCTTGAGATCAAGGCGCCGCGAAAGGATTTCGAGATCATGATTTTTCTCCGCCAGAGAGGCGTTGACCTGACGCAAACGCGCCGTAAAAGCATCCTGATAGATATCGGCAAAAACCCTTAAAGCCTGACTCTCAGCCTGCAGTATCGAGTTAAAAGCGGCAATGATCTGCTCATAATCACCAGCAAATTCGGCCCGCAAAACCGGCATCACAACCTCGCGAAAGGTCAGAAAAACCCCTTGAATCGCTGAGATGCGAACCTGCTCATCGCTGCGCCGCTGTGCCATCTGACCAATATAATCAGTCAGTGAGGTAAAGGAGCCTGAAGTCAGAAAATCGAGGTAAGCAAAATAACAGAGCCGCACGCTGGCGGCCAATTCAGAAGCCGGCCGCTCCTGGTAGGCCTTAATCTTGTCACGCACGGCAACAACCGTCGCGGCAATCAAATCTTCCATATTCCGCGACAGAGCCCGCGACAGTCGCTCACGCAATTCGTGCTGTTCCGAAACCTGCAAAATAAACACCTCTTCTTAAAAAAGATACTCTTTGCGTCCCGCCAGCGACAACACCATTATCGATACGTCATGCAGTCCACCGGCCGCATCCATAAAATAGTCATCAAACTCAGCATGGCGCACAAACCCGAGTTTGCGGAAGGCTTTAATCACAGCCAGCTCGTCCGACACCACTTCCGCCACCAGCATATGCAAACCCATCTCACGCCCGATGTCGATCAACTCTTTCAGCATCTGCATTCCCAAACCTACCCCGCGAAACTCCTTCGTCAAAAAAATTCGCAGCTCCCCGATATGCCGCCCGGAGCCCTGGCGCCGATGCAGCGTTGCATCACCTACCAGGCGATCACCATGCAGAGCAAGTAAAGGCACTACACGTTCATAATCAAGATGGGCAAACCAGGCGGCAACCAGCTCCGGGTCACGAACGTCATCTTTCAGGAAACGTACATCGTTATCACTGGCCTGTCGACAGAACATTTCACTGACGGCAGTCTGATCACCATCGGCCATGGGCCGCAGCAACACCCGCAAACGACTACTGGTATTGACAAATTTTCGATATACCTTAACCTTCATAATCTTCCTCCTCTACATTATGGCTTACAACTTACTTTACATTATTATATAGTGTGCTAAGATCAGCAAACATCCAGGTACAGTGATTACCAGTCAATTTAACCCGCACGACAGACGATATTAAACAAATGAACAAAAAACAGCTCAACATCACCCTGGTTCAGATGAATGTCAGCCTGGGCTGCCCGGACAAAAATCTGGCCCGACTGAAAGAACTTCTGATCCCAATCGTCCAGGCATCCGATATTATTCTCCTGCCGGAACTCTGGAGCAGCGGCTACGATTTTTCAAACTTAAGCAAACTGGCTGCCGCTACCCCCTCCGCCCTTGCGCAACTGACCCTGATCGCCAAAACCAGAAAGACCTGCATCGGCGGCAGTCTCATCGAAAAAGAGAAGGAACGTTTTTACAATACCTTTTACTGCATCACCCCCGACGGCAAGCAGATCGCGGCTTACCGCAAAATCCATCTCTTTTCGATGATGGATGAGGACAGATACTTTTCACCCGGACACCAGCCATCCCTGATCGAAATCTGCGGATTAAAGGTCGGCCTGCTGACCTGTTATGATATCCGCTTTCCCGAACTCAGTCGAACCCTGGCCCTGCAGGGAGCCCAGCTCTTACTGGTCTGCGCTCAATGGCCCCGTCCCCGCACAGCGCACTGGCGCGCGCTGCTACAGGCGCGGGCGATTGAAAATCAACTTTTTGTCGCCGCCTGCAACCGCATCGGCCAGGGTGAAAACCATCTCTACCCCGGCAATTCTGTAATCATTGATCCATGGGGAGAAACCATTTTAAAGGCACCCCAGCGCCAGGGCGCTTTCAGCGCGGCAATCAACCTTTCCAGAGTTGCAGCGGTCCGCCGCACAATGAGCTGTTTCAAAGACCGCCGCCCCGCATGCTATAACCAGCCGGAGTCACAAAACAGCACTTAACCCATATAGGACGCCAGCGCCTGCTTCCAGGGACGAACCAGCGCGGGAAACATTTTTTTAAAATGATCAAGCCCTAAAATAGCACGCTCCGGCAGATTCAGAGGACCTCCAAAATCCATTTCCCGCATCGGGGTTGCCTTCAAAAGACTACTGTCAAGACCGGCACGAGCCGCCACCTCGCAGGCAAACTCGTAACAGCTGACTCCCGGGCCCGCATCATTGGTGTAGTGATAAATCCCCGCGACCCACTCTGAAACCAGAGCGACAGTCGCCGCTGCAAGATCACCGATATAGGTCGGAGCGATAAAAAAATCATCGCTGACAGGCAAAGGCCGGCCAGCCCCCAACTCCTCCTTTATCCGACTGACCCAATCGTCTCCGCCCCCTCCATAAAGCAGATCGCTGCGAATAATGAGATAATTTTCGAGCTGGTTTGACACCATCTCTTCACCGCCCTGCTTGGAAATGCCGTACTGGTTTAAAGGCCACTTTTCATCATCTTCATCGTAAGGTTCAAGACTTTTACCGTTAAACACAAATTTACTGCTGAAGGAGCAGAGATAGACCCTGAACTTTGCCGCGGTGCGGGCCAGATTGCAGAGCCCCCGAGTATTCACCGCAAGCCGGGTCGACAATCTGCTTTCCGCCGCAACAACATCATTGAAACCGGCGCAGTTAATGATTGTTGACGGCAGCAATCGCTCCACGGTCGCTATCACCTGTGCTTCATCCAGAATATCAAGTTCATCCCGCCCTAAAGCCACAACCTCAACATTTGACTGCAACTCAAACAGCTGCACAACCGACCGACCAAGATTACTGCAGGCTCCAGTAACCATTATCTTTCTTAACATGCCTTTATTCTCCTTACCTTACTCCGGCTCCGCCGGAAAAAACCGGTTAGCTAAAAATTATTGCTACTACCATTGTCCTGCTCCTGCCCCTGTAAAAAAGCACATACATTGCGGGCGACCGCAAGAGGCAGACCAGCTTTTTCAACCAGATCCTGCGGGGTTGCCGGAATAATTTTTTCCAAACTGCCGAACCTCTGCAGAAGCCGCCGGGCCCGTGCTTTACCCACCCCTTCAATCTCAACCAGCACGGTCTCACGTTCTAGCTTACGAAGCAGACGATGATAACCGAGTGCAAAACGATGGGCTTCGTCGCGCACCTGCTGGAGAAGCCGGGCCGCAGGAGAGCGGCGCGCCAACGGCAGAGCCTCTTTGCGGCCGGACTGATAGAAACTGTCAGGCACCTGCCGATCCTTACGCCCTTGCCGGTTCCGACCCTTGGCCACCGCAACCAGAGGCACTGAAACAGCCAGATCCTGCAACATTCGCTCAACCGCTATAAGCTGCGGGCGCCCACCGTCCAGCAGTAAAAGATCAGGCCACGCCGACCCTTCTTCACCGCTGAAACGCCGCCGCACGACCTCAGCCATGCGGGCAAAATCATCCGGGGCCGCATCCTCAAGCCGATAACGACGATAGGCACTTTTATCCGCCTGCCCGCCGCGAAAACAGACCAGGGAAGCAACCACACAATCTGCCTGAAGATTGGCAATATCCAGCCCCTCAATAACTTCCGGCAAACCTTTAAGCTCACAGACCCGGGCCAGCTCCCGCAGGGCGGTCTCGGGGAAATTATCATCTCTGAGCTGGCGGTCGAGATGCTCTTCAGCATTTTTTTGCGCCAGGCGCAACAACTGGAGACGCCGCCCGCGACTCGGAACCAAAAGCCTGACCTGAGCACCCCGCATTTGACCGAGCCATGATTCAAGAACCCCTGAACCCTCGTCCATCTGCGACACCACTATCACCTGCGGCGGCCGGCCTCCGGCTCCACCGTCACTATAATAACTTTGCAGAAAAGCGCCCGGCAGCTCCTCCTGACGCCCGCCATATGCGGAAAAAGAGAAAGGCCGTCCCCCAACAACATTACCCCGCCGGATCGTCAAAAGATAAAGGATACAATCCCCATCCGCATTAGCCGCAGCCCCAAGCACATCAAGATCCTCATCCCGGCCGGCATCAATCGCCTGACTTTCGAGAACCACCTTAAGATCCGCCAGGGCATCACGAAAACCGGCGGCAGCCTCGAAATCGAGTACCGCTGCCGCTTTGTGCATGCGCCGCTCCAGACTTTTCAACACCGGTCGGCCCCGACCGCCGAGAATCAAAGCCGCCTCACTGAGCAAGCGCCGGTACTCAACCGCTGTCACCTTTGCGCAACAGGGCCCGGCGCAGAGATCCATCTGATAATTCAGACAGGGGCGGACCCGGTTATGAAACCGTTCGCCCCGACAGCGCCGAAGCCGAAAATGTTTATTAAGTACACTTAACGTTGCCCGCAGGGCATTAACCGCCGGAAATGGACCAAAATATCGGGCCCCATCGGCCCGCCGTCGCCGCACCACCTCAAAGCGGGGAAAGAGCTGATTCCGATCCAGGCGCACATAAGGATAGTTCTTATCATCTTTGAGCTCAACATTAAAGGGCGGACGGTGTTTTTTTATGAGGTTATTTTCCAGGAGCAAGGCTTCGATCTCACTCCCGGTCAGAATAACCTCAAGATCACGAACCTTGGTCAGCAGCAGGGCGGTCTTGGCTCGATCTGGCCGGCCGCTGAAATAGGAGCGTACCCGCTGGCGCAGCGACGTCGCTTTACCGATATAGAGTATTTTCCCATCACCACCTGACATCATATAGACGCCGGGATGGTCGGGCAGGTTTTTAAGTTTATCTTCGAGTTTACTCATCATGACGGCCGGGCGCGACCCCGGAAAAGCGTTGCCGACGCAAACTTTCTCTTTCGGCCAGACGCTGACGGATGGTCTGTTCATATCCGTTAGCCGTCGGCTGATAGAAAGATGCCTGCGACAGTTTTTCCGGCAAAGCTCTGATCAGACCGGGGTTAATGGGATCGCGATGGGGATTAACATAGTTCTGCCCGTAACCAAGCTCTTTCATAAGCGTGGTCGGAGCATTACGTACCTGCAGGGGAACCGGCTGGTTCCCGGTGGTCTTAATCTCCTGAATAACCCTTTTCATAGCCAGATAGACAGCATCGCTTTTCGGAGCCGTCGCCAGATAAACCGCCGCCTGGTAGAGCGCCAGCTCACCTTCCGGCGAACCTAGGGTTTCATAAGCCTGGCGCGCATTGATCGCCAGCTGCAGAGCCTGAGGGGCGGCATTACCGATATCCTCACTGGCAAAACGAATCATCCGCCGGGCACAATAAAGCGGCTCCTCTCCGGACTGAAGCATACGCCCCAACCAGTAGACGGCAGCATCGGGATCACCCGCCCGCATACTTTTGATAAAAGCCGAAATCTGGTTAAAATGCTCTTCACCATCCCGGTCATAGGCTAATTCACGACCCGCCAGCAACGGAGCCAGGGCCGACAAAGGCAACTCATCCCCGGCAGCAGAAGCATAATTTATAAAAGCCGTTTCCAGCAGATTCAGAGCCCGCCGGGCATCACCCTGAGCGTAGGCCGCAATCGCTGCCAGGACTTCACCCGCGGCCTGAAGATCTCGTCCGTAATCGAGATTAAGTCTTACCATTGCCCGACCAAGCAGCTCCTTCAACTGATCTTCACTTAGAGCTTGCAGAACAGCGACCCGGGCCCGGGAGAGCAGTGGTGTAATTATTGAGAAAGAGGGGTTCTCGGTGGTCGCCCCCAACAGCACAAGACAACCATCTTCAACCGGTGCCAGCAAAAAATCCTGCTGCGCTTTATTAAAACGATGAATTTCATCAAGAAAAAGAACCGTTCGCCGGTCATTGTCCCGATTTTCCCGGCCCTGAGCCGCAATTTTACGAATATCGGCCACTCCGGCAGTAACCGCTGACAGTTTATAAAAATCGGCGGCAACCGCACCCGCCAAAAGGTTTGCCAGGGTCGTCTTGCCACAGCCCGGAGGCCCCCAGAATATCATGGAATCAAGATGGCCGGAACTTAACATCCGCCCGATAAAACCATTATAGCTGAGCAGATGCTGCTGACCGACGAACTCTGCAAGAGATTGCGGACGCAGACGATGGGCCAGCGGCGGCAGGGATGCTTTCAACTTTTTCTCCTTACTTTCTTCAATGAATATGCCTATCTGCCAAGAATGTCAAGCTGGAGATCAAACCACGACAGGTGAAGTTCCAGCAGCACAGACTTGACAGCACTCATCAGGCAAGTTAAAATAGCCCCATGAATAAAAAAGAGAACTGGCTTAACCAGCATCAGCAACTGATTCATGAAAGACGCAGCGTCCGCCATTTTGTCGGACGCCCTCTTTCCACGGAGTTGATTGACACCATTCTTGAGGCCGGTCGCTGGGCTCCTTCCGGCCTCAACAACCAACCCTGGAGATTCGCTGTCATTCAGGAGCCACAGCTCAAACTGAAAATTGCCGAACTCACTAAATACCATAAAATTATCGAAACTGCTCCAGCTATCATCTGCGTCTTCCTAGATAATAACGCTCTCTATCACCGCGAAAAAGATATTCAAAGTATTGGTGCCGCCCTGCAGAATATGCTGCTGATGGCGCACAGCCTCGGACTTGGCGCAGTCTGGCTCGGGGAAATCCTTAAAAATGGTGCAAAGCTGGGCAATATACTGGAGTTGCCGACGCGTTATGAACTGATGGCCGTAGTCGCTGTCGGCTATCCTGCACCAACGCCCCAAAGCCTGCCGGCGAGCCGTAAACCTTTAGCCGACTTAGTCTTGCTTCGCCGCTGAAAGTTTATGCTCTCTAAAATTTTTCAGACCAAGGACTATTTCCATGTATGACCCGCCCAGCAATGCGCCCCCGACCACAGAGGAAATCCCGGAAATCATACCATCGCAGTACGCTGCCGCAATCAGCTTGCGCAACCGAGGCTTTAAACGGGATCGCCGCACCCATAACCCATCGTTGCCGGCATCTTTTCTCAATCGCAAAAAAACCAGCCAGTCCTATCGCGAAATCCTGTCAATCCTCAAGCAAACCTGTAAAAAGCTCAAACTCCACGAAAATAATATGCACATCTCGCTCCTTGAAACTCCGGACGGCTTTCTGCTGAAAGCCTATGATTGTTCCAGCAACCGCCAGGTCTGCCGTCAGCTCAGTGAACGTTTTTTCCACTCTCCAGAAAAGATAGAGCGTCTGGTGCAGGAAATTATGAGCGGTACCGGCCTGCTGATTGACTTCAGTGTCTGAATCCTTCCGCCGAACCCCAACAATTTCTTGACAAGATGAAATATATAGTTTAGAAGTCCCGCGGTTTCAACAACACCGATTACGTTTATACTGCCGAAGTGGTGGAATTGGTAGACACGCTATCTTGAGGGGGTAGTGGGTTAATGCCCGTGCCGGTTCGAGTCCGGCCTTCGGCACC
>JAFGVI010000028.1 GCA_016938065.1 Deltaproteobacteria bacterium
GAAAAAACAAGGGCGATCCAGCTTGCCGCCCGGCTCCGGCAAAATGATTTGAGCCGCCCCAGCATTATCGCAAAACCCGCAGAGGAACGAAAAAAAACATTATTTCTCGGCAATGATAAAGTTGGTCATGCCCAGCGGCTGCACGAATTCCAACTTTTGAAGCCACGGCAAAAGTTTAAGCGGCGTCTTGTTGGGAACCAGCATCCCCATGGAAAAAGCGGCTTTGACCTGTAGATGCTGCGCCTTTACAGCATCACTGAGAAAAGTGAGGGAAAAACGCAAGGCACCGCGCTCCTCGGGTACCAGAGCACTGAAGAGAAACATCAGAGGGTTGTTGCGATTGGGCTCTAAAATTACGACATAACGGCGGCTGACGCGGCGCATTTCCCGAATGACCTGGTCGAACTCGGGCACATGATGGAGCAGGGCATGACAGAAAACCACATCAAAAGAGTTGTCAGGAAAATCGAGCTTACGGGCATCCATCCGGCGGGTATCGGCATGGGGATTTAAAGCCAGCATACTCTCGGAAAAATCAATGCCGCTGACTCGACAGAGCCGGCTTAAAGGAAGCGTGAAAAAGCCGTTGCCGCAGCCTAATTCAAGCAAGCTGGTTTCCCGGCTGATCGGCACATGGCGGCGCATGGCCGCAATCCGGTTGCCGGCGTAAGCCGCAACTACCGGATGCTCCGGCGGACGACGCCCGGCGGGATTACGGTTGTGCCAGAAGGTCTCCTGCGAATGCGCCGCCGGCGCCGACAGGGGTTCGGTTTGTGTTTCCCAGTCATCTTCACGGCAAGTTGAACCATCTTCGCCAAAACGCAGCCGACGGCGCCAGAGCGCCCCGCCACGACACAGCCTCTCAAGCAGGGCGGCCGGAGCATAACTCCAGGGAATCCGCACCACTGAATCCTGAAAAACATTACTGTTGGCAACGTAAATCGAGGTGGCATCGCTGCCCGCGGCCAGCCTTTTAAGGGGCAGCGGCCCCCCGAGATGATCGCTGACCAGGATCTCGTTCTCAGCAAAATGCAGACGGCGTTCAAAAACGAAAGGAGTCCGAGCTTTGCCGGTAATCAGCAGCTTCTGCACGAGCAGGCGCAGAAGATTGGGGAAATAACGGCCGATCGTCAGGTTCAGCAGCCTGAAGATGATCAATTTCACCGGCGAGGAGAGCTTACTCCGACGCCGGGAAAAAACCCCTCTGACGATAAATTCTCCAGTTTCCGGGTCAGCCTTGACGGCGTGCTGCTGATCAAGAAGATGCGTAACCAATACCTGACCATCTTCCTTGCCACCTTCAAGCTCGGCGAGCAGACCCGTATCACTGGCCAGACACTGCTCCCGATTAAAAACCTTAAAGCTGCCCCCCTTGGCGAGGTTGGCTACCGCATAATAGTGAGGCTTACTGACCACTGCCATTTTACAGCCCGGCAGCCATTTGCAGAAATCGGCCGCTTCCGGAGCTTCCGGCCGCTCTTCACAATAATCATCATAGGCCTGCAGCCAGTTGAGAACACTATGAGAAACCATGCGGTTGTCGCAGTTATAAGAACGTTTACCGTTGGCCAGACTGCGCCGGAAACCATCGCCGACAGCCGCCGCCCGAGCTGAGTGCGGAGCCATAATTTCAAAGCCGTGCGGATAGAAATGATAAGTATTGCGACTGCCGTATTCGCCCGCATAAGAGCCATCCGGATGCATAAAATACCAGGCGAAATCGACGGCCCGACGCAGCGGTTCGAGCAGGCTCTGATCGCCGCTTTTCTGCATGTACTTGGCGAGGAAATCGATGGTACAGCTCTGGTAGCCGGGATCGGCCCCCTCATATTCCTGAAACCAGCCTTCGGGATGCTGCCAGGAGAGCGTCAGCGCCAGCCGATCTTCAGCTGTACGCCGGTATTTGTCGACCCCGGTGACCAGATAGACATTATAGGCCGCAAGCGCAGCCAAAGCCTGATGGTTGGCCAGCTGGCCGGTTTCGTTGCCGCGCCCGAGAAGATCGGCCCGACGAGAAAAAAATTCGAGCAAATGTTCATCTTCCAGACCCAGCACCCGATAGGCTTCACTGAGCGCGTAGGTCGAAAAAACCAGAGCGCCCATGGCCTGTTCATAAGGAAAGTAGTCGTCGCAGGAGCCGTCACGGTGCGAACTGCGACAGGCAAAATCAATCCCGGCCCGGCTCAATTCGGCCATGCGCTCTAGCCCGTAATAGGGGCTGCCGGGATAGGGGTTACGATAGAGCAGCGCCAGCGGCAGAGCCATTTCCTGACTCATGCCGCAGGGAAAATCGAGGGTGCGGTAATGCCAGTATTCACGATCGAAGCAGCCGTAGGTCGGACTGAAGGGGTTACGATCGACCAGCTGCAATATCTGCGGAATATAGATCAGGGCTTCGCGAACCAGGAGTTCCTTCACGATTTTTTCCTCAAGCAAGACGTTAATCGAGACGTTTGTCGATCAGGTCGGCAAGCATGCCGATCGTTAAAACATTGACCCCGGTCAGAATCAGAATACCGCAGGTAACATCCATAATGCGGCCGGTTAATTGCCAGCTGCCGAAGGCAAAGAGTAAGGCCAGGAGAAAAAAGACCAGGCTCAAAGGAATAAAAATTTTCAAGGGATTAAAATACATCACCGTTCGGATGATAAGCTGCAGAAACAAAAGGCTGTCATGCAGAGGCCGGATTTTCGATTTGCCCTCTCGTTTAAAATAATCGACCGGCAGATATGCGACCGGAAAACCTTTGCTCAGCATGATCAGAGTAATCGTCGTGGTAAAGGAAAAACCATCCGGGAGCAAGCGCCGATATCTTTCAATAATTTCGCGATTCATAACTCGGAGCCCGGAATTAAGATCAGGTATCCGGGTTTCGGTAAGATAACTCGCCAGCCGGGTTAAAACCCATTTGGCCGGGCGCCGGATTAAGGGAATATCGCGCTGCCGAGTCACCCGGGCGCCAACTACCATAGCAAAGCCGCCGCTGCGGTAGTGACGCAGTATTTCCGGCAAAGCCGCGGCCGGATAGGTGCCGTCGGCATCAGTAATGACGATGGTATCACCGGCGGCCTGATCGATACCACTGAGAAGACTGGCACCATAACCCCGGTTACGGTGGTGACGCACGCTTTTAAGCGCGGGGCGCTTAAGCCCTTCAATGATCTCGCGGGTGCCGTCGTCGGAGCCGTCATCAACCAGAATCACCTCATAATCCTCACCCAGAGTCGGCAGCATCTGATAAAGCTCATCAAGCGCGGGCAGGAGTCCGTTTTTTTCATTGTAGACCGGAATGACAATCGAGATCATAAGGCGGATTCCTTGTAGAATATAGACATAAGTTCAGCTTCGGGTTGGGGACTCGGGCAACTGGGTCGGCCCGTCGAGGCCGTTAATTTCAATTTTTTTGACCAGAATCCCCAGCCGGCGCCCAC
>JAFGVI010000029.1 GCA_016938065.1 Deltaproteobacteria bacterium
GGGATCAGTATTGTTTATCAGGATTATGCCCTTTTCCCGCATCTGACAGTGCTCGAAAATATTAAATACGGCTTGCGCTTTAACCCTCATAAGCGGGGAGCAAGGGTAGTTGATGAACTGATCTCTTTATTGGGACTCGACAACCTGCTGGAACGTGACCCTGTGACTTTGAGCGGCGGCGAACAGCAGCGTGTGGCCCTGGCTCGGGCTCTGGCCGTGCGCCCCGATATTCTTCTGCTCGACGAGCCTCTTTCGGCGCTTGATCCCAATTTCCGGCAGGAGTTGCGGGCACACCTGAAAACTCTGCATCAGACGAGTGGTGCGACGTTTTTGATGGTGACCCACGATTTTGCCGAAGCTCTCTCGCTGGCCCGCAATGCCGGGGTGATGAATCGGGGAGCAATTGAGCAGACAGGAGCAATTGAGGAGATCTTCTGCCGTCCGACTTCAACCATGGTGGCTGATTTTGTCGGCATGAAAAATCTTTTTAAAGTTGAATTTTCGGGCGCTGCGGCCTGGGCCGCAGGTCTGGAGTTCAAGGTTGCGAGAGAGGCGACCAGCGGCCAGGGTTACATCGCCATTCGTCCGGAAGATCTGATTTTGAGCAAAAAACCCCTGCTCTCGAGCCTGCAGAACGGCTTCAAGGGCAGGGTCACAGCCATCCGCAGCCACGGTTTTTTCTACGAAATAGATTTCAGCGTCAACTCTCTCACCTTTATCGCCGTCATCACCAATCACGCCTTCTTCGAACTGGCTCCGGCCATCAATGCCGACTTTTTTCTCTCCTTTAAAGCCACCGCAGTGCATTTGCTTTAGGTTATTGGCAGCTTGTCAGAAGACTTCTTTTGCTTTATGATGAGCGGTATTGACACATTTCATTGTGTGTTGTATTGTGTCAGAAAAAGGAGGTGCATTATGGCTACGAATTTAGCTATTGATGATAAATTATTGCAGGAAGCCTTGTTGGTTGGAGGTCTCAAAACCAAAAAAGATACGGTCAATTATGCCCTTAAGGAGTTCGTCGAGCGCAGGAAACAACTGGAAATCATTGAGCTGTTTGGCGAATTAGATGCAGATCAGGACTATGATTACAAAAAGGGCAGAGAAAATTGAAAGTTTTGGTTGATACGCCCATCTGGTCATATGCGTTCAGATCAAAAAGAAATGGGTTCGAACAGTACGTCAGTGAATTTGAGACATTAATTGCCGATCAAAGGGTTTTGATTATTGGCCCAATCCGGCAGGAGATATTATCAGGGTATAGTGAAAGCAGCAAGTTCGAAAGGTTAAATGAAAAGTTAAAATATTTTGCAAACTCACCAATAGTCGATGAGGATTATATTCAAGCTGCAAAATTTTCAAATATCTGTCGGCGGAATGGTGTTCAGGGGTCACATACAGATTTTTTAATCTGCTCCGTGGCTTATAGGTTGCGAGCGCAGATATTTACTACGGATAAAGATTTTACCCACTATCAAAAACATGTACCAGTAAAACTGCTTGCTTTGCAAGGGCAGGTCGAATAAAGCGACCAGCGGCACACCTCTTTGTAGAGAGGGGACAAGATCATGCGGAAGTTATTTGATTTTCATCTTCATGTCGGCCATTATCATGAATGGTCAGCGGAGGCCCGGCGACTCTGGATGGAGACCGGCCCCTACACGGAAAAGATCTATGCGGCCGATGGCGTGCTTGATCTTGACGCTTTCCATCAGGTGTTGGCCGGCGAGGGGGTGATCGGCGGGGTGCTGCTGCCGGAGTACGCCTTGCATACCGCCGGGGTGATGCCGGTGGAACGGGCGCTGGCCGTCAGCCGGCGTTATCCTCAGTATATTCCTTTCGGCGCCCTGAACCCCGAAATTCATCTCGATCCGGTGGCCGAATTTGAACGGCAGCTGGCTCTGGGGGTCAAGGGTTTGAAAATTCATGGGGTTCACTGTCAGCACCGGGTTAATGACCCGCGTCTCTATCCGGTCTATGAGATTTGCCAGGAGCGCCATCTGCCCCTGATGCTGCATGCCGGCACCTCGGTTTTTCCCGGCACCCGGCTGCGTCATGCCGATCCTTATGATTATGACGATGTCGCGGTTGATTTTCCCGGTCTGACCCTGATTCTCTGTCATGGGGGGCGCAATTTCTGGTATCCGCAGGCCGAGTTCATGGTGCTGCGTCATGAAAACGTCTATATCGATCTTTCCGGTCTGCCGCCGCAGAATTTGCTGAACTACTTTCCCAAACTGGCAAAAATGAGTTCCCGTTTTCTCTTCGGTACTGATTTCCCCGGTGTCCCCGGGGTCGCCGCCAATGCTGCCCGGATCGCGGCTTTGGGGTTGGACGAGGAGGTTCTGGAAAATATTTTTATTAAAAATGCCGGCCGTCTGCTGTCGCAGACGCAAGAAAAATGAAAAAAATTCTGCTGGTTTTCTGTTTTTTTCAGCTGTCCATTTATGGTTTTGCTGAAGCGGCCCCCAAAGCTGAACTCTGGTCGTTCTGGCTGGCCAATGATCCCGCTTCTTTGCAGGTGGTCGATCATCACCTCTGGCAGGAGTTTCTCAACCATAACCTGGTGCCCGGCCGGGACGGCATTAATCGTCTGACTTACGCCAAGATCAGCCCCGAGGATAAAAAACGGCTGGATGATTATCTCGAACAATTGACGGCGGTTTCGGTGACGAAGCTTAAGCGTTCGCAGCAGAAAGCTTTCTGGATCAATCTTTACAATGCATTAACCGTCAAAGTTGTGCTTGATTACTACCCGGTAAAGAGCATTAACGATATCGCCATCAGTCCGGGCTGGTTTGTCCGAGGGCCCTGGGGTAAAACTCTGCTTGCCGTCGAGGGCCGGAAACTGAGTCTCGATGATATTGAGCATCGTATTTTAAGACCGGTCTGGAGTGATCCCCTGGTTCACTATGCGGTTAATTGCGCATCTCTCAGCTGTCCCAATCTGCAGGCTGAAGCTTTTACCGGAGCCAATCTCGAACGGCTTCTTGAGCAGGGGGCCCGGGATTATATCAACCATCCCCGGGGTGCGCGTTTTGAGCAGAAAAGATTGGTGGTGTCGAGTATTTATAAATGGTTTGCCGACGATTTCGGGACTGCAGATCAGGCTGTAATCGAGCATCTGAAAAGATATGCCGCCGCCCCTTTAAGGCAACAGTTGCAGGCGGTTACGAAAATCTCTGCTTATGATTACGACTGGCACCTCAATGACGTGGCTGCGGCAGAGTAGCTGATGGAGATTGAGTATGCGTGATAATCGGAAAAATTTAAAAGCCCTGGCTTTTATTTTTTGCTTTTTATGGCTGGGGGCTGCGGTTGGTTGTTCGCATCGGCCTCTGCTTGTAGATCAGGGAGGGGTTGTCTTTTGTCTGCCCCCGGTCTGTCCTGATCTCACTCTCGCTGTTGCTGCCGATATTACTGTCGCCGAACTGGCGGCCAGGTATGCCCCGGCATTTAAAATTTATGAGGGTACGACAAGCTATAATCGGATTGGCCGACCGGCGCTTCGACGAAAAGCAGATTGTGGTGATTTTGAGGTCTTTGTCGATCCCGAGAAACCGGTTATCTTTTATGAGCAAAGCGACTTTGTCACTGATCGGGGAAAATACAGCAATCTGATTTATCGGGTTCATTTCGAAAAGGTACCTTTCAGTATGTTGCCTTTTTATGTTACCGCCGGTCGCCATCCCGGGCTCTTGGTAATTGTTACGTTAAATCAAAGTTTGGAACCGGTGTTGTTAACACTGGTTCATACCTGCGGCTGCTATCTGGCGATTATCCCGACTACCGCTCTGGCGGCCGAGGCTTTCCCTGAGCAGTGGAAGTCTTCTGCAGTTTTATCGGTTTATGGCGAGGAACTTCCGGCTTTGCTCGATTACGCCATGGTCAAAAAGCCGCAGCTGCTGGTGTCGTTACGCCCGGATGTTCATCGCATTATGGATTTAGAGATTGTTGCCGCGCTTGAGCGGCAAAGTGTCGGTCCGGCAAAAATGGTTCCGGCATCCCTGGAACCAATGGCCCGGCTTGATGCTCTGGTTGGTGGGTTGGAGCCGGTCAGTTTTTTTCATGGTCAAGGTTTACTGCAGGATCACGTTAAAGGAGCGCTTAAACCATGGGAGACCTTGTTGATGAGCTGGTTCAGTCTGGATTTGTGGGTGGGTATGGATAAGCGTTTAGGCTCTGGTTCGAATCTTGAAAACCCCTTCTACACGAGCCTCAAGCCGTGGCAGCGGCGGGCCTCCGACATGAATGATTTTCCCCGCTTTCTGCAGTATTGGGGCTGGCGTTTGTAAAGTTTACTTTATGACCTGATCCAGTACCTCGAGGAGCTGCTTTAAAGAGTAGGGTTTGGCGGCGACGGCGCAAAATCCATACTCTCTGTAATTCGCCATTACCGGATCATCAGCGTAGCCGCTGGAGACGATCGCCCGGACTGCGGGATCGAGGGCCAGAATCTGCCTGATGGTCTCCTGGCCGCCCATGCCGCCGGGAATTGTCAGATCAAGGATGACCACGGCAAAAGGTTCTCCGCGATCCAGGGCATTCCTGTAGGCGGCGACGGCCTGGTCACCGTTCTCAACCGTCTCCACGTCATAATTATCCCTTTGCAGCATCTGCGTGACCACCTCTCGAATGATTACTTCATCATCCATGACCAGAACTTTGCATTTTTTTCCGGAGGCCGGGGTTGAAGTTGCAGGCTGCTCACTTGCCGGCAGAGTTTTGCGCTCGGAAGCGGGGAGATAGAGGGTGAAGATGGAGCCTTTGCCCGGTTCCGAGTCGACACTGATGTGGCCGCCATGGCGGTTGATGATTGAATAGGTGGTTGCCAGGCCCAGGCCGCTGCCACTCTGTTTGGTACTGAAGTAGGGGTCGAAAATCCGTTCGAGATGTTTGTGGTCGATGCCGCAGCCCTGATCCCTAACCTCAGCCTTGATATAGCGGCCGCTTTTGAGTCCCGGCAGCACTTCTGTGGAAAACTCCACGTTGCTCAGGCTGATATTGAGATAGCCGCCGTCAGGCATGGCCTGGTTGGCATTAATGGCAAGATTGGAGAAGACCTGCTGGATCTGGCCTTTGTCAACCTCCGCCAGCCAGAGGTCGGGAGTTTGTTTAAAGAGCGGTTTGACGTTGCTGCCGGAAAGGTCGAAACGTACAATTTCTTCAACCAGTTCGCCGAGGCTCACATCTTCACGAATCGGGGCTCCGCCTTTGGCAAAGGTGAGCAGCTGCCGGGTCAGGCGGGTTGCCCGGCTCATCGATTTTTCGGCATCCTCCAGGGCTTTACGGGCGGGATGAGTTTTCTCCAGATAATCTCTGGCGATCGAGAGATTGCCGAAGAGCCCCATCAGAATATTGTTGAAATCGTGGGCAATGCCGCCGGCCAGGGTGCCGAGGCTTTCGAGTTTGACCATTTTCTGAAGTTCTGCTTCGGTTTGTTTCTGGTCGGTGACGTCGCGGCCCAAGACCACCAGACCCTTGCGGCTGCCATCCGGGTTAAAGACGGCGACCTTGATGATGTCGAACACTCTTAAGCTGCCATCCTCCCGGAGAATGCTCTCTTCGATTCTGGAACTGGTTTCGGTCTGCCAGGCGATTTCATCGCTTAATTCGCAGTTGAGAAAAGATTGTCTGTAGATCGGAGCAGTGAGCTCAGCCAGCTCGGTATCGGTTTTACCGCGATAATCAATCCCGGTCAGGGAAAAAAGTTTGAGATCGGCATCATTGGCCTCAAGCCAGCGGCCTTGACCGTCCTTAAAGCAGATGATATCCGGTGAGGTGTTGATCAGCGTGCGCAGACGCTGCTCATTTTCCCGCAGCCGGGTTTCGCTGCATTTAAGTTTGTCGAGCATCAGGTTGGCAGTTTCCGCCATGCGGTCAAATTCTCTGAGCTTGACCAGATCGCGGTTGATGGTTTCGTTCCGGGAGGCGGCGCGGTCGAAAAAGGAGAGAAAAAGGCTGAAGTCGTTTTGCAGTTTCAGACTTAAACGGTTAAATAAAAAGAGAAAAATGGTGATGACCCCGAGAGTTAGCAGAAATGAGTAGAGCATCTTCTTTTTGATCTGGTGT
The DNA here is from genome assembly GCA_016938065.1 of Deltaproteobacteria bacterium. GTDB lineage: Bacteria > Desulfobacterota > Anaeroferrophillalia > Anaeroferrophillales > Tharpellaceae > Tharpella. The sequence goes on from JAFGVI010000029.1 coordinate 6,073, forward strand.
CTTAACGCGCTCTGCAGCAGAGCAATATCGGTCTCGGCATCATCAAGATAAACCCCGGCCCCCACCAGCCACTGCAACTCAGGAAGCCCCTGAATAAAAGAGGTTTTGGGTGATTCAAGATCGGGATTGGTTAATTTTCTCCACGAATAGTAGATGTAATCACCCTCAGGTTTCAACGCGGCCGCATACTCCTTGGCGAAAAGTTCTTTTACCTGTTCATGGTTTTCGGCGAAAGACCCCCATAATTTTTCATTTTTTTGCATCACGCGGCCGTTGGAGAGCAGGGCGTCACCATTGAAGCGGTTGATAAAGATATAGCCTTCCTTACCATAGCGTATTTGACTGATCCGCTGCAGAAGTTCGCTCGTAAGCGGTTTCTGAATGTCCTCCAGATAGACCCCGCTGCCGATTCCCCAGTTATAGGTTGGAAAAAATTTTACAAAGGTTATTTTGCGACGCGGCTCTTTTTTCTTCAAAGGTTTGTCCCACCTGTATTCGTAAAACCCTTCTCCGTGGGAGCCTGCCAGTTCCAGAATATTTTTTGCTGCGGCCCTTTTTTCCGGGTTGCTTATATCATCAAGTCCTCGGCCCTCCATCTCCGGATAGATCGGCTGCAGCATGGAGATACCGTCAGCCCGGCGAATAAAAAAATAACCGCTGCCGTTATCAAAGCGCAGGGGCCGCAGCACCTCGATGATTATTTCCTGGATTTCAGCCGTACTCTTGCTTTTGTTGTAGTGCTTGTAGATGCTTTCAGCGATGGCGCAGGCTTCATAAACCCTGGCTTTGACCGTCTCTTTGGCCAGGGAGAGGCTGCGGTTCTGCTCATGTTTAATCATGGCTATGGCCCGCTTGACCTCATGCCTGATAAGTTCTTTCTGGCGGGCGATGAATTCGGTGCGCATCTGCTGGGTGCGGGTGGTTAATTCCTGTAATGCGTTAATGAAATTGAAGACCATGATGCTGGCGCCGACACCGATCATCAAGGTTACGCCAAGCACTTTTATAAGCTGCATAAAACTCTTTTTCTGTCGCATAATGCAAACCTTTGTCGGATAGTTCTTTAATCAGACCTGTTTTAAAGCACCGGTTACGCGGGTTTTAATTTCGGACAATCCGGTGAGCAGGGGGATGGTAAGCCAGCTTGCACAGAGGAGCAGCACGGCCTGCCAGCCGAAATGTTCATAAATCAGACCCGAAAGGGTGATGCCGGCGCCGCCCCCCAGATAGTAGGCGAGGACATA
>JAFGVI010000030.1 GCA_016938065.1 Deltaproteobacteria bacterium
AAAAATCATCGATTTACTTTCACTTAAGTTTACACTGCCGAAATCACCGGACTCGGGGCTGACTGTTATTCCCGGCGCCGCAGGCTCATGACTGCCGACGCCGATCAAATTAATCTCTGAAGGCTCTACTCCGTAATTATAAAAAGCCCGGAAAACTCCAGAGTATGAGCGAAGCTCAGCCGGCGTAAAAGTCACGAGAACGGGAACACTTTTACCGGCTTTAATAGTACCGGGCAGACCGCTAACAGTAAAACCTGAAGCTGGAATATCGGTTCCTTGAATATCGACATCGACATTTCCGGTATTGGCAAAAGTAAAAATCATTGATTTACTTTCACCTAAGTTTACACTGCCGAAATCACCGGACTCGGGGCTGACTGTTATTCCGGGGGATGGAGGAATATCGGTACCGACTCCTGCCAGAGCTATTTCAGATGCTTCTACTCCGTAGTTGTAAAAGACCCTGAACATGCCCGGATATGAACCAAGCTCAGACGGAGCAAAAGTCACGAGAACTGCAACATCTTCGCCGGCTTTAAGCGTTCCCGGAAGACCGCTAACCGTAAATCCTGAAGCCGGCATATCAGATCCCACAATATCAACATCAACATTACCGGTATTGGCAAACGTAAAGATCATTGATTTACTTTCACCTAGAAAAACACTGCCGAAATCGCCTGATCCGGGAGTAACTCTGACCCCGGCGACCGGCGGTACCGTAGGAACCCTGACCCCTTGAAGATTAATCGTCAAACTGGTCGCATCAGACTGAATTGTAAAATCGTCGATAAATGTGCCATCGGCTGTAGGTTCGAATTTCACATAAAGTTTGTAACTTGCTCCTGGAACCAGATTGAGAGTATTACCATCGTCCACGCTAAGCAGTTCCGGAGGTAGAGAAACATATGTAAATGGAGCCTCAAGAGGTGTCACGTAATCAATTTTGATGACACTGTCGCCAATATTCTTCATTTTGACCAATAAGGTCGGAGCTTCACCAGCCTGAACTGAATCAAAATCAAGCAGCGGCGGCACCAACGATGTGTCGTCATCATTGAGAAGTATAAGTTGCGGTTGACCCAACGTAAAGCGCTGCCCATAGATATCTGAATTAGTCGTATTGAGATTGCGAGCATCTTTCCAGACGCTCAAAAACTGATGATTACCAGCATTAAAAACGGTAACCGGATTATACTGGTTCGCGGGTTCTACACAGACAGCATAGTTATTGCCGCGCAAACTGCCTTCAGAGTCGACAAACTGGCCGAAAATATCGAGGTTTTCCAGCGAGACCTGAGAATTTCGACCATCCTGCCAGGTCACGAGAAAACGCTGGTTAGTCGAATCTATAGCAACCTGAGGCCGGGTCTGGTTGGCGTCAAGAATATTCTTATCCTGAATCCCGTCTTCATTGGTATCCTGAAAACTGATCGGCAGGTTGGCGCCGTAGAGTCCACCTCCGGAATAGACCAATTGGCCGAAAATTTTACTATGGATTCCATCACCGGCACCATCACGTGCATCTCGATCCTCCCAGGCCACGAGAAATTTCCGGTGGCTTGAATCAAAACCGACCGCCGGATAAAAGCAGCTCTTGGTCGAAGCGTCAATCAACTGTGAATTAACTACGGTCTGGTTGATATACTTATCAAAGATACTAAAAATATGTACTAGGCCATCATCATTTTCCCACTCGTCAAGCACCAGTTCTGCAAAGAATGGTTCAAAATAATCAGGAACTTCATTTTTATTCGTATCTTCATAAGTACAAGTCAAAGTTGCCCGCCCCCGGACACCTTCCCAAACAATCAGAGTCTCAGGTGACGAGTCATCACAGGCGATCGTCACATTGTTAACATTTTTGAAATATTCGTAGACATAAACATCTTTTTCAGATGATCGACTATGTGAAATGAGACGAACAGTACAAATACTATCCCTAAAATTGTCAAATATTCCATCCTCATCTGTATCTAGCGGAATTATATCACTATTTCTAATGATCTCCGGTATTCCAGCCACACCACTTGCTGCATCAACAGTTACATAACTTGCGTAGTTGGAGTCGCCAAATTTCCACTGTGTCGTAATCGCAACTCTGTTATACTTACACTCAGAACCGTCTTCACACCTCCAGGCAACATCAGAACTATCACGACATCTCAAAGCAACATCAGAACCATCTAAACAAACTGGAGTCGCGATACTATTGTCACCACATACAGGAATTGGAACACTCTCATCCGCACAATTAAAAATGAATTGACCACTAATCCAGTCCATCCATGCGTCAGATAAATCTTCACACTTCAAGACAGGATAGCTGCCATCTGCACACTGCAACCTAGGTTCGCTGCCATCTGCACAAAGGTAGTCAGGATCGTTGCCATCTTCACAAGTAAAATTAGGATTACTACCATCCTCACAATAAGGCCCGACTAAAGTAGCTGCAATCCCAAACGGCTGTTCCTCAATTCGCTGCAGAGCATTACGACTTTCAACCCAGACCAGCCAGAACTTATCCCGGGCCGCATCGTAAGCAACTTTCGGAAGTTTTCGAGAAATCAGACTGTCACTGTCGATCGAAGAGTAGCCGACAATGTTTTCACCACCTAATACTACCCCAGACGCGCAATCAACGGCCAAGGCAGAAACATCAAGCACTTTGTAGTAAAGATAACCCGACGCCGCACCGCCCCGAGTATCCTGCCAGGCAATCAATATTTTATCTTCACCACTCGGGGAATTACGATAGGCTGCGGTCGGCACCGTCTGATTCCCGGCTGCCGTACTAATGGGTATTTCATCGCCACAGTAAGTTCCGTCCCCATTGATAAAGCGACCGTAAATATCGGCCCCGGTCGCACCCCAGTTGCGCCAGTCTTCCCAGACTACAAACCATTTATTTTTATCCGGCAGGGCAATAACTGTGGGGTTCTGCTGATCCTCACCCAACAGGGTCGCGGTGTCTGGCGCAGTCGCACCATTCTCAATTGAGATGGGGATATTCGGCCCTTCATTAGCCGCCCACAAGGGGGAACCGACAATCGCAGTCAGAGCCAAAAACAAGCAGAGAGAGAGACAAAGAGAGAGGAGCGAACGATATTTTTTATTAACCGTGGCACTCAACTGAGCCTTAATCATTCCTGTTGATCTCATACAATTCCCCTTAAACCGGTATTGCTTGAAGTAAAATATTACGCATATCTGAGTTCATTTTTAGGATTTATTTTCCCCAACCGGCGCCACTTCAATCGGCACGGTCAAAAGTTCGCCCTCAACCGTTGCGACGAAACTTCTAACCAGACTGCCGGTGGCCCGGCGGATGGCTTTGGCGATCAGTTTACGATACTCCTGGTCGGCATAAACGCTCTCGGGAATGACTTCAACCTCGGAACGGTTGCTCCAGACCAAACGGCCGCTGCGAGCATCCTGCACCATAATCCGTATCTGGACGACCGCACGGGGAACTTTGCCGCCATTATGGGAGAGATATGCGGCACCGGCGCCGGCCATGCCCCACAGGGCGGTATTTAAAGAGTGATAATCGGTAATATCGGTTACAGTCGGGTCAAAGAGTGGATGCCCGCTACTGATGGTCTCTTTTTTCTCATCGAGCGGAAAATTTTTATTGGCGCTGCCGACGGCGGTTCCGAGAATGCCGCCGATCGCCATTTTATCCATCAGTTCATAATTCTCAGATTTGGCCAGACCGAACAACACCCGCTGACTGCTGTTGAAAAAGAAGGGCAGCATGCCAACATGGAAGGGATTGAAATCATCTTTGGCAACCCCTTTTTCAAATTCAATAAGCCGACCGCGAACAATGTAGTCGGCGCCGAAATAATCACCGATCTTGGCGACTTCCTGACTGCTCAATGAGATATGCAGGGCGCTGCCCTGACTGCCTGAGGCTGCGGCACGCTGTTGTTTCTCACGCTTTTCAATATTTTCATTGCGGGTAATGGCATATTGCAGCTCCTGCACCATCGCCGCAGACCAGTCTCCGCTTTCGGCTTCAGAGCGCATATAGTTGTTGTTGGGGGTGTCGGCAAAGAACAGCTCGGGAGGCTCGATAATGTGTTCATTAAGAAGATAGTCTACGACATCCTCACCCAGGGCTGTCATCAGACCATAACGGGAAAACTCATCTTCAAGGGCTTCATTAACCAGAAGATTCCGCCGCCAGTAAAGCTCCGGGCTGGAATCGGGCGTGTAGTCGGCAAAAGGCATAATCACCACCCGTTTGCCGGAGGGCATTATTCTCTCAGTCGGGACGGGACTTACAGTCTCTTTTGTCACCTGACCACAAGAGACCGACATCAGCAACATCACTACGATAAAGGCACAGTATCTAAGTTTCATCGTCCAAACTCCTTGCGTATGGGATATCATGTTTCTTAACATACAAATTAGATGAGTTTAACCTTTCAATCCATAACAATGAAACCGGCCATTGTCAACTAATTAGTCAATATTACAGCGAAATCACATTACTGAATCTCTTTTTTTCAGGCTTGTAATCAAAACTGAAAAATTTTTATGCAAAAAAAGCCACTATTACTGAGAAAATTCCGCCTGTCGCGAAGGATGATCTCACAACCAAGCAAACCATATACCATAAAAAAAGGGCTTCCTTTGCAAAAAGAGGAAGCCCTTGTTAATATCCGGTTCACCAGAAACTCTATTCGCTTTTGGGAGCCTCTGTTTTCGAAGCATCAGCCTGTCCCTGACTTGCAGGAGCGGTTACGGGCTCGGCCGATTTCTCTGCAGGTTTTTCGGAAGCTGCAGAGACCGGCGCTGCCGGAGTGGGAGCCGCAGGCGTCTCAATGGCCGGCTGACTATAGTCCTGCATAACCGTACCTTTGGCCCGGTGGGCCGACATTACCGTCAATGAGATTGAGGTAATCATGAAGATAGTTGCGACAATCGTCGTCAGACGCGTAAAAAATTTACCTGAACCGGAACTACCGAAAAGGGTCTGACTGCCTCCGCCCCCAAAGGCGGCTCCCATGCCCCCGGCACTGCCGGACTGAAGCAGAATCACGACAATCAGGATGAGACAGACGATTACATGTATAGCGATAAAAAAAGAGGTCAAGACATTATCTCCAGGTTACCGATTAAAGAAAAAAATTGCGATTCAAGTTACAAGAACGAATTGAACGGCGGCACTTACCAGCCGGACGCAAAAAAGTCAAGAAAAGAAAAGTCGAAACAGTAAAACCCGGGAAATGATCAGGCCAGGGCTATCTGCAGAAACGACTCCGGATCAAGGGCGGCCCCGCCGACCAGTAAACCATTGACCTCCGGTTGACTCAGGAGACTGGCGGCATTCTCCGGTTTGGCACTGCCGCCGTAAAGAATCGGTACCCCTGCCCCCCAGGTAAATTGCGCAACTAAAAATTTACGGATATGCTGGTGCATCAAGCGGGCATCTTCCGGGGTGGCAGTACGCCCGGTACCGATCGCCCAGACCGGCTCGTATGCCACCAGCAGAGGAGCGTCGGGGAAATCGCTCAGTGCACTTTTTAACTGCTCAACAACCAACGTGTAAGCCGCACCACTCTGACGCTGTTCCAGGGTTTCACCGACGCAGAGAATCGGCACCAGTCCTCCGCCAACCACAGCCTGCACCTTCCGTTGCAGCAGCTTATCGCTCTCGCTAAAAAGCTGACGACGCTCAGAGTGACCGACGAGAACATAACCAGCTCCGACATCCTTGAGCATGGCCACAGAAGTTTCCCCGGTAAAAGCACCCGATTCCTGAAAAGCACAATTCTGCCCGACCAGACCGATGCCGCTGGCCGCACAGGACCGTGCCAAAGCTGCCAGCAGAGTAAAATTCGGAGCCAGCAACAGCTGCCGTTTCAACTCCACACCATCCAGTCCGGCCACCAAATTATCAACAAATATCTGACCCTGAGACAGAGTCAGATTCATTTTCCAGTTGCCGGCGACAATCTGCTGCATTCCGACCATCACTCGTCCCCTAATGATCCGTTACAACACTCCTCCAGGGCGCTGACGGCCGGCAGCACTTTACCCTCCATCAACTCCAGAAAAGCTCCGCCGCCGGTAGAGATATAAGATATCCGATCAACTTCTCCCGCCTGATGCACCGCAACATCGGTATCCCCGCCGCCGACAATCGTCAGAGCATAAGTGCTGGCAATGTTATGCACCATCCCCAGAGTCCCGCGACTGAAGATGGGTACTTCAAATACTCCCATCGGCCCGTTCCAGACAATCGTCTTGGAATCCTGAATAACCTCATTGAAGAGAGTTGCCGAAGCCGGGCCGATATCAAGCCCCATCCACTCTTTAGGAACTTCCTGAACCGGCACCACCCGGGTCTCGACATCGGGGGCTATGCGCGGAGCGGCAACACAATCAACCGGCAGATAGAAACGAATCCCCCGGGCAATGGCCTGATCGAAGATCTCTTTGGCCTGCTCGATCATATCTACCTCGATCATGGATTTACCCAGGCCGAAACCCTGAGCCTTTAGAAAAGTAAAGGCCATGGCTCCGCCGACAATAATACGATCAACTGAATTGAGCAGATTTTTAATAGCCAGCAATTTGCTCGAAACCTTGGACCCACCGATAATGGCCGTCAAAGGGCGCAAGGGGTTGGTCAGGGCCCGAGCAAAATAATCCAGCTCTTCACGCATCAAAAAACCGCCTAAACAGACCGGGACATATTCCGTCACCCCGACCACGGAAGCATGGGCCCGGTGCGCCGTGGCAAAAGCATTGTTGACATAAATATCGATACCGGTTGCCAGCGCTTTGGCAAAAGCGGCATCATTTTCCGTCTCACCGGGATGAAAACGCAGATTCTCCAGCATAATGACCGTGCCGGGTTCTGCCGCTGAAATCGCCTTTGCGACCTCTTCCCCGATACAGTCATCAAGAAAAACCACCTCTTTTTTCAGGAGCCGGGTCAACCGGCGAGCCACCGGTTCAAGCGAAAACTCAGGCACCACCTTGCCCTTGGGACGTCCCATATGGGTCGCCAGAACAATTACAGCACTCTCATCCAGAAGATAATTGATACTTTTAAGCACCCGCCGGATACGCACATCATCAGTAATCTTGCCGTTGTCATCCATAGGGACATTAAAGTCAACCCGCATAAGGACTCTTTTACCCGCATAGAAACCATCAGGCACTTGATCAATATAACGAACGCTCATCTAATCCCCCTTTAATTCAAGCCAACTTTTTCCGCGACATAAAGAGTCAGGTCATTAAGCCGATTGGCATAACCCCATTCATTATCATACCAGGCCATAACCTTAACCATAGTCTCGCCAATTACATTGGTCAAAGGGGCATCAATTATTGAAGAGTGAGAATTTTTATTAAAATCGATAGAAACCAGAGGCTCATCGGAAACCGCAAGAATACCCTGCAACTCGCCAGCGGCAGCCGTCCGAAAAGCTGCGTTAACCGCTTCAATGGAGGTCGCCTTTTCACATTCGAAAACCAGATCAACCATGGAAACATTGGGGGTCGGCACCCGTACCGCCAGGCCATCAATTTTACCTTTCAAAGCCGGCAAAACCAGCCCCACCGCCGCCGCGGCTCCGGTCGTCGTCGGAATCATCGACATCCCTGCCGCCCGGGCCCGGCGTAAATCTTTATGTCGGGAATCAAGAATCTCCTGATCTCGGGTATAAGAGTGTATGGTTGTCATCATTCCTCTTTTAAAACCGAAATTCTCAAGCAGAACCTTAGCCGCCGGGGCTAGACAGTTCGTGGTACAGGAGGCATTCGAAATGACAAAGTCTTTACCGGCATCAAAAACGGTATGATTGACCCCGCAGACAATAGTCACATCAGCCTTTTTCACCGGCGCGGAAACCACCACCCTTTTAACCCCGAGATCAAGAAAAACCGCGGCCGCATCACGATCGCGATAGAGGCCGGAACACTCCATGACAATATCAATACCCAGCGCCTGCCAGGGCACATCTTTGGGATTGCGGCTGGCAACCAGCTGAATACGCCGGCCGTTAACAGTCAGACATTTATCCCCGGCCACAATTTCGGCGTCAAGACAGCCCGCGACGGAGTCATATTTCAGAAGATGGGCCATCGTCTGAGCATCATCGGTAGTACTGATAATCGCTTTAAAATTAAATCGATCATCATTAATCGCGGCCCGCAGACAATCCCTGCCAATCCTGCCAAAACCATTGAGTGCTACATTTACAGCCATAATCCCTCCTCAACATGTTATAAAGAACATACTTGAAAAAATTTTCGCAAACAAAACGCCCTCGCCGACCATGCCGGAAACCATGATCCAGGCGGGTTTTTTAAGGCTCTGTTAATTACATAAAAACACATATTAGTCAATCAATGTTAACCTGATAAGAACAAAAAAAAGACGTCTTGGCGCAACCCAAAACGTCTTGTTGATTCCCAACACAAATTTTCCTGAAAGCAACTCAGCTGAACAGATCAACCTCCACCGTAACTGTGCAAACCAGAGAGCAGCAGATTCACGCCAAGATAAGTGAAAATAACCGCGACAAAACCGACAATGGAGAGGGTTGCGGCCTTTACGCCACGCCAGCCGCGGGTAATCCGGGCATGCAGAAAAGCGGCATAGATAAACCAGGTGATCAGAGACCAGGTCTCCTTCGGATCCCAACTCCAGTAGGTTCCCCAAGCATAGTTAGCCCAGGCCGCTCCCGTCACTATCCCGATTGTCAGCAAAGGAAAACCGATAGCAATCGTCTTATAAACCAGATCATCGAGCACCTGCGAGCTCGGAAAAGCTGCCAGCAACCCGCCGGCGGCCTGACGATCCTCATAACGCTTCTTCAGAATGTACGTAAAGCTCACACCGCAGGAGACCGCGAAAGCCGCGTACCCCAGAAAACAGGTGACAACGTGCGAGATCAGCCAGTTACTCTGCAGAGCCGGAACCAGAGGCTGAATGGTTTCATTGACGCTCGGTGAAATCGAAGCGTAAGCCATTCCCAGAAATGCGAACGGGGTCACAAAAGCGCCCAGAAGCGAAAGCTTGTATTTGTATTCAATGTAGAGATAGAGCAGGATAATCGTCCAGGAAAAAAAGACCAGCGACTCGTAAAGGTTGGACATCGGCGCATGG
>JAFGVI010000003.1 GCA_016938065.1 Deltaproteobacteria bacterium
GTGCGCAAGGCACTGACGATTACAACATCTTTAGACATAAGTTTCATCCTTTCTAATTTTTCAGACGACCCCGCTCTGCCGCAAAGCAGCTATTGCCGTCTCATCGTAACCTAGTTTCTGAAGAATCTGTTCAGTATGCTGACCCAGGGCCGGTGCCGGCCGATGCCGTACTGGTTTACGCTCGTCGACCATCACAGCGCAATTGGTCTGCAGCAGTTCACCCCCGCCGGCAAGAGGCAGGCGCCAGAACATAGCCCTTGCATTAAAGTGAGCATCCGCGTGAACTTCAGTCATATTTTTTAAAATTTCACAACAGGTATCCCGGCCGGCCAAGAGCCGGTGCCACTCTTCAGCATCCCGGGCCGCAAAAATCTGCGCCACCTCTTTTTTGAGATAATCCTGACGCTCCAGCGCCTGATGATCACCGGCAATAAGATCTTCACGTTCTACCGCCCGGCAGAAATTCTGCCAGAATTTTTCTTCCAGAGCGCCTAAGGCAATCTCGCGTCCATCTCGAGTCCGATAAATATGATAACAGGCAAGCTGGCCGTTGAAAATCGTTGTATCGGGAGCCGGATCCAGACCCAGCGTGTAATGATAAGCCGAGAGCAGCGGCAGCATGCTGACCAGACCATCAGTCATCGAAATATCGAGGAAAGCCCCTTTGCCGCCCTTTAAAACTCGAATATATGCGGCCAGTACAGCACTGACCGCATATAAGGCTCCGCCGGCAACATCGGCCACCTGAATACCGGAAAGACCGGGGATTTCGCGACTTGAGGTCGTGTGCAGAACCCCTGTTTCAGCCATATAATTTAGATCATGCCCGGCTTTTAAGGACTCAGGCCCAAATTGTCCATAACCGCTGATCGCACAGTAAATAAGTTCCGGCTTGAGAGCCAACAACTCTTGCGGACCACAACCCAGACGCGCCATAACTCCGGGACGAAAACTTTCAAGAACGACATCATAATCGAGCAGAAGTTTTTTAAAAAGTGCACGCCCCTCAGCTTCTTTAAGATTGAGAGTCATCGAACTTTTATTCCGATTAACTGCCAGAAAAAAAGCACTGACACCTTCAACCAGAGGACTCCAACTGCGCAGATAGTCGCCTTCTCCCGGGGCTTCAATCTTTAAAACCTCAGCCCCGTAATCAGCCAGTACCATACTGCAGAAAGGCCCGGGCAGAAGACGGGTAAGGTCGAGAACCTTAAGACCCTTCAGCAAATCATATTGCGCAAAATTATCCATTTGCCTGCCGACCAGAAAAAACAGTTAACGTTAACTGTTAAATAACTATCATAAAAAACGGGGCTTGCACCTGCGCACAGCCCCGTCGCCCTACTATTTATCGGTTATTTTTTCAAGTACTTTTTCTTGCTCAACCAATTTTACAAAATGGCACAGTTCGCAACGATCCTCTTTTTTGTCCGCTTTATGGCACTCTCCCAGGAAACAGCCCTGCATTCGCGGCCGATTGGTTTCGATTGAGAATTTATCATGGGCTACGGCATAGTGGCAGACCAGGCAATCATCAATTTTTACCTTTTCGGCCTTATAATGCTTAGCATGAGAAATCTTGACGATACGCGTATGTTTAACCTCTTTCAATTGCGGAATATCGGCATGACAGCGCAGGCAGTTGGCATTGAGCATTTCCCGATCGCTGTCAAAATGAACCGGAATAATTTTATCCCGATAATGAACAAACAGATTACTCTCTTTATCAGGAAAGGCGCCGATCTTTTTACTGTGACATTCATAACAGGTCACTTTATCGGCAGGGTGCGTATGCGAATGTTTCCACATAGCGTGAATCGAAGGGTGGCAGCCCTGGCAGAGGCCGTCATCTTTGTCAGTATAACGGGCAATGCCGAAAAAACCGACAATAACAGAAATAACGACACCGATAATCAGGCTGGATTTCAGCCAAACCGGAAGATCCTTATAAAAACTGAAATCTATCTTCATACCTTGCCACCCTGTTTCCTGATCCGAACCGTCGTGTCAACCACAGTCATGCCCGCGACATGGCTGTCAGCGTCACTTTTAAAGATTCGTCTGATATCTACCCCGTTGCCCTTTTCGTGCCACCACACCGGCTCGACCTTATCCCAACTGCGCAGACGAAACGAAAACGGTGTAAAATGAATCGGTTTGTGAATTAGCAGGGAACGAGTCATCGGATCGCTCTCAGCTATAGTCTGCGCTCGGGCCACCCGGCCCAGCCCGGTATGACCAAGCCCCAGAGCGATGGCCACACATTGAGGATGAATAGCTTCGCTGATCCAGGCTTTAGCAAGTATCGTCGCGGTAGCTGATTCAACCCGCACCTCTTCCCCTTCACTGATGCCTAAACGAGCAGCTCTTGCCGGATGTATCCAGAGCGGATTATCATGCCTGAATTCCGCCAGATACTTACTGTTGGCAGTTAAATTATCGATTACATGCCAGCTGTAGGGTATCAGCGTAAAGCTATCCGCACCTTCCGGACGCGGCTTCTCATCAAAGGCGGCAAATTTAGCAGAAGTCACAGAAAGACGAAGGCTTGCAGGTTCCTCGTTTCGCTGGTAAGTCTGAAAACCATCCTGCAGAAGTTTGTTCCAGCTGATACCCGCCGTGGTAAATGCTGGCTGACTAATTTTATCTTCAAGCCAGGCAGCAACCCTCGGTGCGGTTTCAGGGCCATTACCCAGCAAGGTCTCTTTCAATTCAAGCACAATCTGATTGAAATCACGCGAGTTTTCAACTGGTTCACGCTTTTCGCTGAAAAGATCAAGATTTTTGGCTTTAGCCTGACGCAGCAGCAGTATCTCATCCGTCAGCCGCGATACCGGTTGTCTGAGAGAGAGAACACGACGGGACTGGCCCAGAGGCCGATCGGAAACAGCCCAAGTCTCAAGCTCGGTGGCCGCCGGCAGAATCAGATCAGCAAAGAGTGAGGTTTCACTGAGATATGTATCAATCGCCAGATGGAATGGAATTTTATATTCATTGCGCCAGAGAGCGTGCGGATATTTTCCGCTGAAGGTTGTATACGCCGGATTGCTGACATAACTGATAACTACGGGCTTATTGCCGCTTTCCAGAATCCAGTTGGCGAACCAGTCAAGGGAGACTCTTTGTCGCTCTTTCTGACTTTCCAGATGATTTACCGAAGCCGCCAGACCATTCTCTTCACTGTAGTAATAGAGACCGCCGGGACGCCCCAGAGCCCCGAGCATAAGATTTAACAACTCCACCGCGGCGGCGCTGTGCCAGCCGTCAGGTGAGAGTAAAAGTTCCTCATCATAGATTGCCATCGCCGGCTGCCGGGTGGCCAGGCTCTGCGCCAGCGAACTGATCTCCTCGGCTTTTATCCCCAGGGCCGGAGCTATGCGCTCAGGCGCATAAGGTTGTAACATATTCTTAAGCTCACTGACCTTGAGTCCCTGCTCCGTCAGAGCTTTGGCATTGAAGAGTTTCTGATCAAGCAGAGAATAAGCCAGAGCTCGGGCAAAATTGCCGTAATCTTCCGGAGCTAAAGGAATCCAGCTGTCACTGCGTCCGCCGGTATTATTGAGGCGTGCCGCAACCGTAATCAGGTGCGCCCCGTTTTCATTGCGCCCAAGGGCCAGTTCCCGAATATCGCTGAGCAACGCATCGCCGCGGATATAGGGATCTGCGGCAAAATTAAGAATCATACGGCTGTTGGCAAAATCCCGCCGGCAACCGGTAACCCCGTAAAGCTGACGGCGTAAAGTTTTCAGCCGCTGCGAAGAACTCTCTTCCACTGCCAAGGCCTGCGGGAATAGATCAAGAAGGTGATCACTCAACAGCTCCTGGCGTCCCTGCAGAAGAGCAAGACCGGCTCCGCCGTTACGAGAGTAGGGAGCGATCTTTTCAGCGATTATCTTATAGGCTTCAGCCCAGCTTATATCACGCCATTTACCGCTACCCCGCTCACCGTCGCGAACTTTAGGGTTCAGCACCCGATCAGGATCATAGAGCCGATCCAGCTGACCATAGGCGCGGGCGCAGATTTTACCCTGACTTACCGGATGATCCGGATTGCCGTGCAGCATTACGATACGATCACCCTCTCGATAGGAGATCAGACCGCAACCGTTTTCACAGAGACCACAGGTGGTAGGCTTCGGATTACGAAATTTCCGCAAAGTCCTGGCCTGTTGCCGATTCCAGGGCTTACGTTCTTTTTCAGCCAGTTTCAAGGGGTTCGGTAAAGCCAGAGTTCCGCCCCCGAGCGCCCCAAGTTTTATAAAATTTCTGCGATCTAGTTTCATCTTAGCGTCCTTCTAATGCGGGAGCGAGCCCCGCATCCCAAGGGGCCTTTACGGCCCGCAAATAAGTGCTCTTATCAGAACATTTTCTTGTTTTTATTGTTGAAAAAATGTTTAAAAAAAACAAGAAAATAACCTGTAAGGTACTAAAAGACTTGTTCTACATCAAGGGAAGAGCCTGGCCGCCGTATACCGTAACAATCCGCATCGCCAGAATTCCACACATATTCATCAAAGCTGCCAATATCAGCCAGAAATAACTTTTACGCATTCCCGGAATCATAACAATGACCATCGGAATCACTTTGCCGATCAGATTTTCAACAATGACAAACCAGAAAGACATCTTACCAAAAAGCATGAAATGGGCAACTTCCTGGGCTTCCAGTTTGGAGTAGAGGAGAACACTGTAGTCACAGAAAACCAGGAAGAGATCGACAACCAGCAGCCAGCCCAGCAGTTTGGCCAGACTGTCAATCAGCTCATGATTGATGACCTTCTCTTTTGTAAAAAAGCGGTCGCGAACCATTATAAGAAGAATCATCATCGAAATTCCGGATACCATCGCCGAAAAAAGGAAGACGATCGGCATCAATCCGGTATTCCAGTAATCACGAGCCACACCCAGGGCCAGAATCCAACCGGTATAACCGTGTACGGCCAAGGCCAGAGGAATTCCGATCAAACCGAAAATCTTGGTCATCTTCATATTCCCCTTGAACATGAAGATGCCGTAGACGATTGAATTCATAGGATAGAGCATCAGAAGAAAGGCCCCGTAGGACATGGCCGATACCGGGTTGAAATAAACAAAATGGTTCCACACCGATTTAATCGGCCAGCCGACCTGCATCAAAAGAAACTGCGGAGCCAGCAGCAGCAATAAAACCGCTGCGACTACCCCCATTTTACTGGCAGGCTTGAATTTACTCATGCCGAAGCCGTAAGAGAGGGTGGAGATCATAAATGACCCGGCACTTAATCCCGTACAATAGAAATAATAAGAGATTAAAAAAGCCAGAGTCGTCTGATACTGAACATCAAAGACTACTTTTCCCATACCAGTTTAGCCTCCCGCTTAATCTCCATAGTCGCAGGGTCAAGTCCGATATAATAGACCCTGGGTCCCGTACCCATTTCCGGCTTCAAAGTCGACACGGCTTTGGTCGCCACAAGTTTAGATACTTCACTTCTGGCATCGTTAAGATTACCAAAAACCCGGGCACTGCTCGGACAGGCCTCAACACAACTGGGTTTAAGTCCAGCGTCAACCCGGGTACTACATAAATCACATTTATCAATCATTCCCTTGGTCGGGTGCACATAGCGCACCTCATAAGGGCATGACGACATACAGTAGCGGCAACCGACGCAAAGATGAGGGTCAACCATGACAATGCCGTCTTCCCGCTGCCAGGCGGCATTGACAGGGCAGACTTTGACGCAGACCGGATTCTCACAATGATTGCAGAGCGTCGGCCGAAAGGAGCGGACAACGTTGGGATATTTACCTTTTTCAATTTCCTTGACCCAGCTGCGCCAGATTCCCAAAGGAACATCGTTCTCTATCTTGCAGGCAATCTCACAGGTGTGACAACCGACACAGCGATCAAGATCGATGACCATCCCCCAACGGGGCAGATCTTTATTTTTACTCTTATGCGGATTGGACATAGCAGTTTTCACTCGCCCCCTTCTTTTCGATAATAATCGGCGGAACGGCGCAGTATATAGAGCAGAAGCCAGCAACCGGCCCCTACCAGGAGAAGCAGCACCAAAACACCGTAGAAATTACGCAGACACCAGATCGAATACTGTTTTTCATAATTGGGATAGAGATGAAAGGGCCCTAACCCCGCCAGTGCCACACTTTTAACTTTAACTTTGCTGTCATGACAGCGAGCACAGGGTGCCTCATTGACTTTGAGACCGTGCACGGCATCACCCTGATGACAGTCGATGCAGTTGCCCCGGTCATAGTCAAAGCTCATATCACCTTTGCGATGGGCTTCAAGCCGAAACGTTGTCAGATGTTCGAGCAGGGTCGTTACCTGACGCTCCTTATGACATGCGGAACAGGTCGCAGTCAGATTAGCCCGGTTAACCGTGGAATTCTCCTCTTTGGCTCCGTAGACATAGTGCCGGGTATGACAACTGTAACACTTAGGAGCATTTTCCTTGCCCGCCAGTAATGCTTTACCGTGTTTACTCTGATAATAGCTGTCACCGACCATCTTCCTCTGAGGAATTCTGATTTTTTTCTCCTGCAGACGTTTATGCGCTCCCAAAGGAAAAAGACCTTCAATTTTCGAGTGGCAGGCCAGACAGTTAACCTTTTGAAAACCACTGCGACAATGACGCGCCGCGGCGGCATCCTCATGGCAATCGATACACTCTAGTTTCTTGCCGTGTAAACTTTCCTTGAAACGTTCAAGTTCAATCTGAAGCTTGGCCGGAGAACCGTCGAGACGGCTGGAGGTCAGATGCGGCTCTTTATGACACTTCATACACTCTTCATTGGTACGCGGCTTGGCGACCTCAAGTGGAATCGGTAACAGACCATCAGCACTGACCATAACCGGGGCCGTTGCATCGACCTTTACGGTTGCCAACGTATCCGAGACCGGGGATTCATGTCCGGAAGCCTGAGCCTGACCTGTGAAAAAGATCAAGCCGAACACTAGGAGCAGGCCGAACCTCGGACGCCAGGCCCGACCGTTGCGGGAACTTCGATTTTCGGCAGTAAATTTTTGTTTTTCAGACATCCTAAACATCCCCAACCTCCAGGGCTTCAGCA
>JAFGVI010000031.1 GCA_016938065.1 Deltaproteobacteria bacterium
CATTAATGTCGGCGCTGCCACTGAGACCGAGATGAAAGAGAAGAAAGATCGCGTCGAGGATGCTCTGAATGCAACCCGCGCTGCAGTCGAAGAAGGTGTCGTCCCTGGGGGCGGCGTCGCTCTTTTGCGCTCTGGTGTCGGCCTGGATGATATGGGCGAATTGACTCATGACGAGAAGATGGGGGTTAACATTATCCGCCGCGCCATCGAAGAGCCGCTGCGTCAGATCGTCAACAACGCCGGTCAGGAAGGTTCGGTTGTGGTTGAGCGTCTCAAACGCGAAAAAGGCTCCTTTGGTTTCAATGCGGCTACCGGCGAATATGCTGATATGATTGAAGCCGGGATCATTGATCCGACCAAGGTGGCCCGCATCGCTCTGCAGAATGCAGCCAGTATTGCCGGTCTGATGATCACGACCGAAGCCATTATCGCTGAAAAGCCGGAAAAGCATGAAGGCGGCGGCGGTATGCCGGGCGGCGGCATGGGCGGTATGGGCGGTATGGGTGGTATGGGCGGCATGATGTAAGCCTGATTCAAAGTTTATGCCCTGGCCGGTCAAGTCATCTAATGACCTGGTTTTTGCAGTAACTTCCAACCCGCAAGCGAATATCAATCTTCGCTTGCGGGTTTTTTGTTTACAGCATAGTTTTGCCCGCCAGATAAGGATGGGATCGGTGTAGACCGTGTTCCGCTTCAGGAAAATCCGTATCTGCAATACTTCGTCGGCTTCAACAGCTTTCAGTCCGAAGCCCCGTTTGCCTCCTCTTTGTTTGTTGAAATCAGACTAAGTCTTCATCGTCACCAGCCAATGACAAGCAACAAGAGCTGAAGGCTGCGCAGGAAACCAACCAAGGCAAACTCTGATTATCGATGTAACTGTAGCCCCGAGCAAGGCGATTAGTTTTCTTATCGATCTTGGCTTGATCAATAAGGCCATGCAGATTAGTGAAGCTTTACGGCGGAGCGAAACTCTGGCTTTTTGAGGAAACTCTGATTATGTTTTGCTGGCGGTCGCATCTGTTGTTGAACTGATCTGTTATGCTGAGCGTCACTCAGGAAGAGTACTCTTCGTTTCATGCAAAGGAAAAAGCCCGTGCAGACAATTTCTGCACGGGCTTTTTTTAATGAAGCATGAAGCTTAGCTTATCCCAGGTTATCCCAGGAAACCCCAGATGATTAAAAAGAGGCAGAGGACGCCGATAGCGACGCCGGTTATGCCGATTATCTGGCCGATGGCTTCAGAGAGAACTCCGGGGTACTGAGCTTTAAATTTATCGAGCATGCCTTTCTCTTTGAGGCGGGCAAACTGCATCGGACGCTCTTCTTCCATCTCATGTCCACTGATAACGCCGGTAAAGATGACCTGATCCATGGGGAACTTCTCCGGCCGGATATGGGCATTGAAGAAGTGAACCGTGAAAATAAAGACTGAGGCGAGCAGGGCTTCATCGGAGTGGACAATAATCGCCACGTTGAAGGCCCAGCCCGGCATGAATTGGGCGAAAAATTCCGGCATCCAGAGCATCAAACCGGTAAAGCCGATGGCAAACATACCCCAGAAAACGGCGAGGAAGTCGAATTTCTCCCAGTAGGTCCAGCGGTCGAATTTCGGCACTTCACCGGCCCCGATAAACCATTTACACATGCCGGCGATATCCTGTCCGTCTTTAATCCGGGGAAAGAGTGAATCCGGACCGAAAAGTTTCTGAAAGAAATTTTCACCTGTCGGCTTAATCAGGAGAAAATAGCCACTCCAGACGACCGTAATGATAAAGTAGGTGAACGTCAAAACCGCACACCAGCGATGAATTATACCGGCCATCTGGGGGCCGCCGAGGATCTGCGCTAATCCGATGGCCCACGGGGCATCAACAAACTTCAGCGGCAGTCCGGAGAGCACCAATCCGAGGAAGCTAACCATCATCATGAAGTGTAGAACCTTCTCCATGAAGGTAAAGCGCCGGTAGAAAACTTTAGGATTATGACTTTCATGGAAGATACCTTGACGCCGCAGCTTGTTTTTTTCGATATAACTGCGAATCAGCCAGAAAATTGTATGCAGCCAGAAAATAGCAAAGGTACCGCAGAGCAGGCCGGTCATCGCAATAAAGGTCCAGTAGAGGATGGGGTATTTTTCTTTATCGTGATGGGTTGCATGCGGGGCGTATTTAACAAAATTGCTGTTGGCCTGTTTATGGCATTTGCCGCAGGTTGCAACCAGTCCTTCGGCCGAGAGTGAGGATTCCGGATCGCTGGCGGGCAGCTGCTTATGGGCGGTGTGACAGTCGGCGCAGCCGGCCACGGCTACAGCACCACCCAGATGTTCAACTTTGCCGTGGTACTCCTGACGGTATGATTTATAAGAGTGTGAGCTTAAATTATTGCGCGTCATCATCTCTTCATTGTCATGGCACTGTTCACAGCTGGCGGTTCTGAATTCGTTTGCAGACAAAGCTCTGGCCGACTTTTTATCGTCAACTTTAAGCTCGATAATATTGTGCAGTCCGTGACAGTCAGCGCATGAGGGTGAATCGGGATTGCCGGCTACCAGACCTTTGCCGTGTACGCTCTGCATGTACTCGGCGTTGTCGTGGCAACCACTACACATCTGGACGGATTTGCTCTTATCGTCCTTGAACGATACCAGGTCATGGATGTTGGCGTGGCAGTCGGTACATTTTACATCGTTATCAACATGGACTGATTGAGCATATTGTTTGGCTTCATCGCGATGGCAGAAGCCGCAGTTGACCGGCTGCATCGGTACTTCACAGTCGGCGTGCTTTTCGAGATCCCAGATGTCCCGGTGACAGCTGGTACAGGCATTGGCGCCATGGGCAGAGGCAGCAAAAGTCCCGGAATTGATTTCGTCATGGCATTCCAGACACTGGCCAACCGAAATACACTCAAGGCAGATATCTGCAGTGTCGGCCTGTTTGGCCAGGGTTTTTTTATTGATTCCCGTTCCGATAATGAACGAGACAATGAGTACAAGCAATAAAACTAAGCGGAAGGGGCCTTTGTGTGCTTTCATAGTTTCCCACGCTCCTTATGAAATAATTAGTTTAATAAGTTTTTTATTAAAACCCGGCTTTGCGACCAATCGCCAACTGTTTTTAACTTGATTTTTAATTTCAAGAGACAGCTCTGCGGGATGTTACTTTTAAATATATGGTATTCTGAATATTGTATACGTTGGGACAACAAATTAAGGCAGGCACCTTGGGGTGCCTGCCGACTTGACTTGACTGAACTTTTTAGGGTCTGCCTAAGAAACAGACAAAGAGATCAAAACTAAATCTTGAGAACCAGCATCAGAGCGATAACCAGGGCATAGATGACCAGAGATTCGATCATGGCGAGACCAATAATCATCGGGGTGGTAATCTTGCTGGCGGCGCTGGGGTTGCGGCCAATACTGTCGAGGGCGGATTTAATACCCATGGACTGACCGATAGCTCCACCGAAAGCAGCTACGGCGATGGCGAGAGCGGCAGCGTAGGCTACGCCGGTTCCGTCAAAACTGCTGGCTGCGGCTTCGTTTGCCAAAGCGGCACTGGCTACACACAGGGTTGCGATCGCGGCAACGATCTGGACTACTCTTTTCATGTTGTCACCTCCTTTTTATATCTGGGTTGTATGTTGATCCCGGCTTATAAGTAGGACCGGGGCTGATGATTCAGGGGTTGTTTAACCGGTTTAATGATCGTGGGAGATAGCTCCCTGGAAATAGGCCAGCGACAGCAGCGTAAAGACAAAGGTCTGCACGATGGCTACAAAAAGGCCGAGAAAGGCAATAGGTACAGGAACCAGGATTGGGGCCAGCATGACAAAAATAGCGGCTACAAGGTGGTCACCCATGATATTTCCGAAAAGACGCAGGGAAAGAGACATGGGACGGGCCAGATGGCCGATGATTTCAATGGGAATCATCAACGGGGCCAGCCAGAGGAAGGGGCCGACAAACTGTTTCAGATATTTGGCGCCATGCTCTTTCCAGCCGAAATAGTGGGTCATGCAAAAGACAGTAAGGGCGCATCCCGCCGTGGTGTTGATATTGCCGGTCGGCGGGTTGAAACCCGGTATCAGGCCGGAAAGGTTGGAGAGAAGAATGAAAAAGATGCCGCCGCCGACAACCGCCAGAAAATTCCTTGCGACATTGCTGCCGAGACTGTCGCTTATCAGTTTGAGAATTGCTTCAACCATCGTCTCAAGCAGATTCTGCAGGCTGAATTTACCTTCCGGAACAATCAGACTTTCGGGATCGCTGTTGCGAATCTTTCGGGTACCGACCAGAACCATTATGACAATAATCAGGGATATGAGAATTGCATTAGCGACATGTTCGGGCAAGGCGTTAAGACCGGGAACCAATCCTACCCAGGTGATTACGGGATCGTGATGCATGGGCTGTCCTTTGTTAATTCTGGTGTTAATTATGGTTAATTATTAATTTTCGTCCGCCGGTTTGGTGCCGGCCTCTTCCTGTGGTTTGCTGAAGGCCAGGTAAGCCATGGTTTCCAAAGCAATACTGCCGAACAGTGCGGAAAATCCGATGAGAAAGCCAAAAGGCTGACAGAGTCGGGTGAGAATTACTATAATCGTTACAATTGCCAGGGCAAAAGTCAGCAGTAAAAGCTTAAGCCCGAGTCTGCCGGCCACTTTGCCGTCAAGACCCTCCTCGCCGGCTCCGGCGAAGGCGCGGCTGATCAGGATGCTGAGTGTCAGAAAGTAGAAAAATGCAAGCAAACCGCCAATGGCAACACCGGCAAAACCTATCTGCTCAATATCCAGCAGCAATGCTGTGATGGAGAGGGCGATGGTAAGTGCCAGGATGAAACAGTTTATACGCAGTAATCGTTTATCTTTCATCGAGGCAGTTACCTAGCTGTCGGAGGAATCTTCCTCTTCCTGTTCACGTTCAAGGCTTTTGAGTGCCAGATAAATTCTTTTAAAGCCGGCTGCAACCCCGCAGAGCAGGAGAAAAATTGTGAGCCAGGGAGAAGTTCCGAGCCAACCGTCAAGATAGTATCCGGCAATTACGCCGATTGCTACCGATAACCCCAGTTCAAGTCCGACGGAGCTGTAGCGGCTGACCTGATCGAAAACCTTTTTGAGTCTTGGTTTAGGTTCGCTGGACACAAAAGACCCTATCTTTGTGCGGCATTAAAAGTCCGATCGTGCAGTGTAATCACTTTATTAAAGAACACTTATCTGCTGAATGCAGGGCTCCCTTAGCATAGGCTTGAAAGTGAAGTCAAGTTCAAATCTCAGAGAGGCTTTCTTTAACAGCATTAAGGGTCAGATCCAGATCCTCCCGGCTATGGGCT
Organism: Deltaproteobacteria bacterium; assembly: GCA_016938065.1. Classification (GTDB taxonomy): domain Bacteria; phylum Desulfobacterota; class Anaeroferrophillalia; order Anaeroferrophillales; family Tharpellaceae; genus Tharpella. The sequence continues at coordinate 5,331 of JAFGVI010000031.1, forward strand.
GCCGATATAAATCCCGCTTCAAATTGTGACGGCGCCAGATAAATTCCCCGTTTCAGCATGCTGCTGAAAAAGCGGGCGAAGCGCTCGCAGTCGGAGGTTTTGGCGGTTTCGTAATTTTGTACCGCTGTTTCTGTGAAAAATGTGCAGAGCATAGAGCCGACCCGGGTGCAGCAGTGAGGGATGTCATGTTCATCAAGCAGTGTGTTTATATTGTCAGCCAGGTAGGCTGCGTTTATTTCAAGTTGGGGATAGGGGTTCTCCTTTTTCAAGGTGCGCAGGGTTTCAAGACCGGCAGCCATGGCCAGTGGGTTGCCGGAGAGGGTGCCGGCCTGGTAGACCGGTCCTAAGGGGGCCAGATGTTCCATGATTTCGCGGCGGCCGCCAAAGGCGCCAACCGGCAGGCCGCCGCCGATGATTTTCCCGAGGCAGGTCAGATCCGGTTTGATCTCGTAAAGGAGTTGTGCTCCCCCGTAGGCGACACGAAAGCCGGTCATTACTTCATCAAAAATAAGAACAATGCCGGCTTGGCTGCAGCGTTCGCGCAGGCCGGCAAGAAAACCCGGACGGGGAGGAATGGTGCCCATGTTGCCGGCGACGGGTTCAACGATTACAGCCGCTATTTCCTGGCCGCAGGCACTAATCAGTTCGTCGACCGAAGCCAGATCATTGTACACCGCTGAGAGCGTATTGCTGGTAAATTCCGGCGGCACCCCGGCACTGTCGGGGACGCCTAGGGTGGTTGCTCCGGAGCCGGCTTCGATGAGGAGCGCATCAACATGTCCATGGTAGCAACCGGCAAATTTTATAATTTTTTTGCGGTTGGTGTAGCCTCGCGCGAGGCGGATGGCACTCATGGTGGCCTCGGTGCCTGAATTGACCATACGCACCATTTCCAGGCTGGGTAAAGCCGTGCAGAGCTCTTCGGCCATTTCGATCTCTAAAACTGTAGGAGCGCCGAAGCTGGCCCCGCGGGCGACTCTTTCCCGGACGGCGTAGACAACGGCCGGATGGGCGTGGCCGAGTATCATTGGTCCCCAGGAACCGACATAATCAATATATTCATTGCCGTCTACGTCGTAGATTCGGCTGCCGCGGCCGCGAATAATAAAGGGGGGATCGAGGTGGACGGAACGAAAAGCCCGAACCGGGCTGTTAACCCCGCCGGGGATGACTTTACGGGCCCGGTCGAAAAGTTTTTTTGAGGTGGCATGGTTCATAAGTCAGGCTCCTGCATGTCTGGAAGTTCTGATGAGAGCACTTGTTCAGCGGACTCTGGACGTATTACTATTGGATAAGGCTTTTAAACAACAATTGCGTTTTTGTCAATTATGGGTTTGGCGAGGTGTTGCCGGGCTGGTTTTCGGGGAGGGATTGTTCAGTTTTGTTCGTTCGCTACGGTTTTGTTTGCCGGAATCGTGGCGGTCAGCCCATCTCCTGCATATTGCAGGTTGACAATTTCATTGCCGAGCAGGTACTCGATGGTGCGGCTGGCTTCAAGACCCCCATCATAATCAAAATTGCTCAGGTTCAGGTCTATACGTCCATCTTTATGGATTTTTATTTCGATTTGGTTCATTGCCTGGTGTAGAGGTCAGCCGGCCTCTGCAAGTTGCCGACTGACCTTCCTCATTTAATATTTTCCCGAATGAATTCTGCTGTTCAGGTTGATGACCTTGCGACTTTCGTAATGGTCTTCGAGCTGATATTTATTTGCGGGGGCATCGTTTTGCAGGGTACTCGCCAGATGTTCCCGCAGATCCTGATTTTCGGAGAGCAGCTGTTTGACGAGGGCTATTTTCTCCTGGTCGGTGCAGATTTTCTTTTCACGGAAGTGCTCATAGGAGCAGAGTGCTATCGAGGTGAAAACCAGCCCTCCCCAAGTGATTACCAGAAAAATCGCCAAACTGTTCAAGGCTGGTATAAAGACTGCCGGAATGGCGAGAATGCCCACAAATTTACCGGTAACCAAGCAGACTCCGCCGAGTTTTGTGAGTGTGGGAATCTCCTCGATTATTTTACCGATATCGGTGATGTTTAGAGAACTGTATGAATTTTTGTAGCCTCTTACCTGGGGTCTGCTCATGGCCTCCTCCTTTTTGCAGGTTTTGCCGGTGCTTTGTGAAAGTATTCTTATAACAGACCTTAATCTAAAACTCGGCTTAAGTCAAATATTTTATATTAAATATTAAATATTGTATAACTGTATGCAGTTTAAACACGGATTGCATGTTGCGTTGTGCGCTGTAGTGAGTAAGTGTTTCCGTTTTCCACTCAGCCGATTATTACAGAAGTTGATTAGTTTTGCCGGGGGTGTTCAATCGAAGGAACTCTTTTTACTTTGATTACGCGGAGGTCTCGATCTCGGGTGGCGTCAAGGTAGATGATTATATCTCTGGCGCGGCGGGTGATTTCGGTGATGAGGAGCAGGGTCTCATGGCGAAGTTCATCGAAATCCGGCCTTTGTCGGATGAAATTTATAATTGCCCGAAGGTCGGGCAAGGCTTGAGTTTTCCGCAGGTCTGCATCATTTCTGACGATGCGGCAGATCGTCAAACTGATGAGTTGTCGAAGAAATCCATTGTATTTTCGGGTTCGATTTACGATTGCGATGAAACTGCTGCTGCCGTAATGGTCGATTTCCGAGAGGATCGGTAAAAAGTGGCGAAGCGGCAAACTCGGTTCCAGAGGGGTCGAGGCCGAACAACCTGTTCCTGAGATCAGTTTTTTGAGGTCGGCGGGCAGGGTGTGAAAGTCAGTTGTCAGAGCGGATTCCGTCGGCAACCTGTTGGTGACAAGTCCGGCGATGAAATGCGAGAGAACGAGGTTGCTCTGTTCGGGGTTCAGGTTTAGATATTCGCATAAAGCGTCGCTGAAAGCTGCAGGATTATCGCCCAGGTTCAGACGCTCCTGGATGGTAAGTTCGCGGGCCTCCTCACACTCCTGCAAAAGCTTAAGCAGCAGTCTCAGATCTTTGTGGTTGAGTGAATTATGTAAGAGCTGCAGGAGTCGATATGAAAAGGTCCAGTCGATGGAACTTAAAAAAGAGAGCAGCTTTTCGCGAACCAGAGGATAATGGCTGAAGCGAGTCATGAAAAAGATGATTTTCTGCTGATGTGCCGTGAGAAAGGGCAGCTCGAAGCCGGCAAGAATTTTTCCCCACTCTTCGCCATAACCGAATCTGGCCAGCGCTTCAAATAATTCCGGGTAGAGCTCCGCCTGGTCGTGCCAGCGGGCCAGGCGGTTGGCTGTAACCGGGTTCGGGGCTGCGTCGGGATGTTGGGCCACGACTTTTAAAATGGCACAACGTTCGGCCGGCAGCATTTTCCGCTCCAGGGCACACAGTAGAACAGGTAAAGCCTGCGGGTGGCGATTCCGGCCCAGGGCGGCAACTGCCAGGGCTCTCTCTTTGCGGTCTCCTGAGTTAAATCTTTTCTCAAGAAGTGTGACGGCCGCGGGAAGGTTGCAGAAACCAAGGCCGGCAAGAGCCGCGAGCCTTTTTTCCTGCCGCCAGGAGCCGGCGGCCAGGAGGAGATTGCGGCATCCGTCGGCTTCGCCCAGCTGGGCCAGGGCCGAGTTGACTGAATGGTCTTTCCGGTTCTCATTGCGCAGCAGAGGAAGGTATTGATTGAGTTTGAGCCGACCGATGGCGTCAATGGCTGTCTGTCTGCAGGCGTCTGAATCAAGTATTTCAGCTGCCAGAGCCGAGCATTCAGAAGCCTGTTCGGCGCTTAGTGGCAGCGCTATAAAGCGCAGAAGGTCAGGTTGGGTTTGGAGCAGCTTTTGGGGGTGAGTAAAAAGGTAGTTATTGAAAAACTGTTGCGGGTGGGTTTCCTGAAAAAAATCCAAAGCGATTCGTCGCACTTCCGGATAAGGGATCGTGGCTATGAGGGCAAAGGCTGTCGTCGGGGGAAATAGTCTGACGGCCAGGGTTGCCGCGAGCGCAGTCGTGCTTTCGACGGCCTTGGCAGAGCGCAGCAGGGTATGAAAATAGTCAAAAAACGCGCCGTTTTTGTCCGGCCGGCTGATAATGGTCTTTTTCAATTCCGCTAGTGCCGGGTAGAAATCGTCACTGTCGTCGATTCCTAAATGATTAAAAATGAGGAAGATAAAGTGGTTGCCGCCGAGAAAGTAGGCGGCGGCAAGGATCAGGTGAAGATTGTGGTCGTTGGGGCCATTAAGGCTGGTGCACAGTTTTTGGGCAAGGCGCGACACCTCTTTCTGTTCTCTGGAGAATTTGGCGTGGTGACGAAACTTCGCCCGAACTTGATCAAATATCTCAAGAACTTGCCAGCGTAACTGCCAATTGTCGGAGAGGAGATCGTCGATAATTTCCGGCGTAGGGATATCTTGTTTCATAAGGTATTGAAATAAAAGAGTTTATAATCTTTTATGGCTTGACAATCGAGTTGTGAAGTTGTATTGTGTCAACTTCTGGTACCCCCCCGTTGCATAGGATGTGTCGGATTTGGTGACAGGTCTGTATATCTATGTTCAATAGTGGCGTAAAGTCAATATTTTGTTGTACCTTCAAGCTGTCGGCATGGCCGGGTTAAGGAGACTGATTGATGAAACGAGGAATAATTTTTTTAATGGTTACGCTCTTCGCTTTATGGGTGGGGGCGCCATTTGCGGCCTTTTCCGCGACGACAGGGAAAAGTTTTTCGATTATCTACTCATCGGATGAACGAGGGGCCATAACCCCTTGCGGCTGACATAAAAATCCGCGTGGCGGTCTGGCCAAGCGCGCAACTTTTCTCGATGAAGTCGTTAAAGAGGGAACCCCGCACCTGGTTCTTAATGCCGGCAACCTTCTGTTTCGACGCGAGTCCTTGAAGCCGGAAAAGATTACCGAGGGTAATCTGCTGGCCGATTTGATTGTTGCATCCTATAATAAGATGGGTTGCGATGCTCTGAATATAGGGGCCTACGATCTTTCTCTCGGGGTTGATTATCTGCGTAAAAAAGAGAAATCCGCCAAGTTTCCTTTTCTCTCGGCCAATATTCTTGATAAGCATGATAAGAATATCTTTTTACCTTCATTAATCAAGACCGTTGATGGGGTCAAGGTCGGGATTTTCGGGCTGTGCGATGATGCCATTAAACTGGACAAGATTCCCGGAGGCAATAAAATCAAAGTTGTTGACCCCATGGATAAAGCTGAGGAGATCTCGGCCCAGCTCAAGAAAGAGGGGGCAGACTATATTGTTCTGTTGACTACTCTCAACATTCTCAACTGTCGGCGGATTGCCCAGCGGGGTATGCCCATAGATCTGATTATCGGCAGCAGCAAGAAGAACCGTATTTCTCTGCCGATACTCGTGCAGGATACCTATATTGCTCACGTTGAACGTGGCGGCAAAAGTGTCGGCCAGCTTGATGTAAGTTTTCTCGGATCCGCCGGGGTTGAAGCCCTCTCCTCGGCACTTCGTTATAAAGGTAAAACCGTGGGCGATAATATCTTTCTTTTAAATCATTTTTTTCCACTTAAAATTGCAATTTCAGACCATCCCGAGATCGCTCCGCTGGTCAAGACGGTTGAGGCCAAATTGAGTCGTCTGCAACAGGTCAAAGCCACGCGGTCAATGACTATGGGGGGCGGGAGTGCTGCGGTACTCAAGCCTGGAAACAGCTATGTTTTTGCCGAGGCCTGTGCTCAGTGTCATCCGAAGAAGTATCAACGCTGGCTGCAGACCCCGCATGCGGCGGCCTATAAGGCTTTGATCGAACAGGAGAAAAATTTTGACGAAGAGTGTATCGGCTGTCATACTTTAGGGTACGAACAGCCGGGAGGGTTTACTGATATACGGCAGGTCGGCAACTATGCCAACGTTCAGTGTGAATCATGCCACGGTCCGGGCCGTCTGCATATCGCTGCTAAAGGTGCTGAAAAGATGGTGAAGGATTTGGCGAAAGGCGAAATGTGTCTGGTCTGCCATATTGAGGAGCGCAGCCCCGAATTTGATCTGGAAACCTATTTTGTCAAGACCTGCGGCGCAGCCCTGCCTGAAAAGTAGGGTTTTATGCGGTTAGGATGAGGATGGTTTAGCTTGGTTTTGGCGGAGTCTAATTTTCTGAAGCTTTCAGAATCTCTCTCTTGAGCTGCTGGAACTCCTCCTCACTGATCAGTTTGCGGTCGTAAAGATCGGCCAGGCGCAGAAGTTCACTCTGCGGAGATTCCCCTGGGCAAGAGCCGGTCTGGATTTCGGGAAGGGCCTTGAGGGTTCGCGGCTGATTTTCGAGCATTAGCTGTGAATCCTTGTCCGGGTTGTTGATCGAGACTGAGGCGAGTCCGCCGAGCAGGCTGATTTCAATCCGCTGACCATGAAAGGCCGGATTTTTGAGGGTATTGATAATCTGTCGGCCATTTTTTTTCAGAAGGTGGTAAAAAAATATGGCTGAGCCAAAAATAAGCAAAAAACCACCGGCCAGCACATATTCAATGTACTTCGCCAGGGTTTGAATAAAAACCACCGATGTTGCGAGAACGACAATCAGCAGCAGGTGAACCAGAAGGATCATGTATCCGGCCATTACCCCGCTGAGCAGGGGATTTTTCTTGTTTTCCGTCATCACCTTCCTTAATACTGATATTGGGCACTTGCAGCCTTTTTTACTTGGCTGATATCCAGTCGAGCTAAGGGTAGCTATTTTTTCTGTTTAAAGCAATACAAATTTTAGTGTTATTCGTGACGATGACGCGAATTAATTTTGCCGGGCCTGTCTGAATTTAATGCCGCTTTTCGAGAAAGCGCACGTGGGGAGTAAAAGATGGCCGCAAAAATCAGCCTCAGTAAAAGCCTGCAATTGTGGGGTATCGTCTTTCTTCTGGCGGTGGGCGGCTCGGTTGTGGCCCTTGACATTGCTCTCTCCTGCCGGGATTTTCAGGTGCGGACGCAAGAGCTGCGCCGCCGCTATATTGAGCGCCAGAAAGCGGCAGTCAAGCTTGAGGTCGACCAGGTTATTGCCGAGATCAGCTACGAGCGATCCTTGTCTGAAAAGCTAACCCGGGATGAAATTGAAGCCAGGGTGAATGAGGCCTACGCCATTGTCGAACATATTTATTTTGAAAACCGCGGTCGGAAAAGCGACTTAGAGATCGAGCGGATGATGCTGGAAGCGTTGCGGCCCATCCGTTATGATAACGGGCTGGGTTACTATTTTGTTGTGCGTCGGGATGGCATGGAGATGCTCTTTGCCGACCGGCCCGAACTCGAGGGCCGCAATCTGCTGGCGATGCATGATCCACAGGGTCAGTTTGTGATTAAGGACATAATCTCTATCGCCGAACGTCAGGGAGCGGGCTTTTATGCATACCACTGGACCAAACCCGGGGTCGCTGGCGAAAACTTCAAGAAAATCTCCTACGTCAAGCTCTTTGCTCCCTATGGCTGGGTACTCGGCAGCGGCCTCTATGTCGAAGATGTCGAGGCCCGGATCCAAGATAATCTGCTGTCGGCTATAAGCCGCATCAGGTTCGGTGCGGAGGGCTATGTTTTTGTTAACCGCTTTAATGGCGATGCCCTGGTCTCCAACGGGCAACGGTTCTCCGGTGCGGAAAAGCTCTGGCAGGTTTTCAGTAAAGATGAGGCAGACGTAAAAACGATATTCGAAAAAGAGTACCAGGCGGCCGCAAGGCTTCAAGGTGACTATATCGAGTATGAGTGGGAGACGTTGACCGATTCCGACCGGAAAGCCGCGAAAATCTCATTTATTGCGCCTGTTCCTGAATGGCAATGGCTGATCGGCGCCGGTTTTTCTGTTGATGCCGTCGAATCTGATATTGCCCTGATGCGTGGTGCCTTAAGCCGGCAGATAAGACAGAAGATAATCATTTTCGCCTTGCTCGTGGCCGGGATCGTCGCTTTTTTTGTGTTTTTTTTAAGTTTCTTTAATCGTCGCCTGAAAAATGACTTTAAGCTTTTTCTGGAATTTTTTCAGCGGGCTCTGCATGAGGATACCGCCATCGACCGCAACCAGCTCAAATTTATCGAGTTGGATCAGCTGGCGGAACAGGCCAACCAGCTGCTTTTTGACAAAGGTCTGGTCCGGCAGGAGCTCTTCAATGAAAAAGAGGCCTTGCGGCAAAGCGAAATCAAGTATCGCGAACTCGTCGAAAACTCCCCCGATGTCCATTATCAGACCGATCTTGAGGGGAAAATTATTTATATCTCTTCGTCGGTTAATAAATTGTCCGGCTACAGCTCGGCTGAATTGAGCGGTGGTTTTATGGCGGAGTTTTATGTGCATCCCGAAGAGCGCAACCGTTTTCTTGAAGTGCTGCAACGCGAAGGGTCTGTTACTGATTTCACGGCTCAGTTGAAACGCAAGGATGGTTCACTCTGGTGGGCTTCCACGAATGCCCATCTCCTTAAAGATGCCGACGGCAGGATTACCGGGGTCGAGGGTGTCTGTCGTGATGTTACGGAGCGTGAGCAGGCCGAGAGAGCCCTGGCACAGAGTCAGAATAAATTTCGTCTGATGATGGAATCAATGAGTGATCCGGTCTATATTCGCTCGGCTGATTACCATATCGAATACATGAATCCGGCCATGTGCCAGCGAACCGGCCGGGATGCTAAGGGTGAATTATGCTATAAGGCGCTGCATGAGTTTGACCAACCCTGTTCCTGGTGCCAGGACCAGGAACAGTATTTTGAGATGGATATAATCAGTCCTAAGGATAGCCACTCCTACCATATCTCCTTTGCGCCGCTCTTCAATGAAGATGGTACGGTTTCCAAAATGATTATCCTTCGTGACACGACTGCGCTCAAAAAACTTGAAGAACAGCTGATTCAGACCCAGAAGATGGAATCAATCGGCAACCTGGCCGGGGGTGTGGCCCATGATTTCAATAATCTTTTGACCGTCATCAATATGCATGCCGAATGTATTCAGGCGGATCTGGCAGAAGGCAGTGATCTCTGGCTCGATGTTGATGAGATTCGTCAAGCCGGTGAGCGCGCCGCTAATCTTACCCGGCAACTGCTGGCTTTCAGCCGCAAACAGACGATTGTTCCGAGAAGTCTCAATTGCAATAAAGTAATTACCGATCTGGGGAAAATGCTGCAGCGGCTGATCAGCGAGGATATTTGCCTGGAGTTAAACCTGAAAGAAGATGTCGGTCGCATCTATGCCGATCCCGGTCAGCTGGAGCAGATTCTGGTCAATTTGGTGGTCAATGCTCGGGATGCGGTCAAAAACCAGCCCGATGCGGCGGCAAAAAGGATTAAGATTTCGACGGCTCAGGTTTTTCTGGATCAGAGTTACGCCGCCCGGCATCCGGGCAGCGCCTCGGGCTGGCATCTTCAGCTTCAGGTTGACGACAGCGGCTGTGGTATGGCGCAAGATGTGGTCAGCCATATCTTCGAGCCTTTCTATACGACCAAAGAGGTAGGTCAGGGTACCGGCATGGGATTGGCTACGGTTTACGGCATTGTCAAACAGAACCAGGGCAGCATCTATGTCTACAGCGAACCGGGCCAGGGTACCACGTTTAAAATCTACTGGCCGCTGAGTAAGGATGAAAGCGGAGGGGAGCCCGAAGATCAGGATGAGAATGTCGCTATTCCCGGCGGTGGTGAGACCATTCTTCTGGCCGAAGATGAAGCGCAGCTTCGGGGCATAACCGCGCGCCAGTTGCGTCAGGGCGGATATACGGTTATTGAAGCGGAAAATGGGCAGATGGCTCTGGCAGAGGCGGCCAAACAGAAGCCCCAGGGGGAGATTGCGCTGCTCTTTACGGATGTAGTAATGCCGCGAATGGGCGGAAAAGAATTAAGTGAAAAGATCAAAGCATTGTATCCTGAAATTGTCACCCTTTTCGCCTCCGGCTATACCGACGATCACCTGCCGCAGGATCTTGCTGGCCTTGATGATGCGCAGTTTATCAATAAACCCTACAGCCGTCGTGATATTATGGTTAAAATTCGGGAGCTGCTCGATAAAAAAGCCGTTGCCGATTCGGTGTAAAGTTTAATCCACAGAGGGCGCAGAGAAGGGCAAAAACCAAACCAGGTCTTAAAGTTATTTACCCTCAATACTGAGGCGGTTGTAGAAAGTGACTTCTCGGTAAAGCATTTCCGCCAGTTCTTTAGTTAAGAAGCGCGGGGCGCAGCGCCAGGCCCAGTTGTCGTGGTTGGAGCCCGGGCTGTTCATGCGGCAGTCGTTGCCGAAGCCGAGAGCATCCTGTAGCGGGATGATTGCCAAAGCGGCAATTGAGGCATAGGCCAACTTGATAAAATCGAGATGAATGGCGTGACCGTCGCTGTTGGCCGCCCGCCGGGCCCGCTCTTTACAGAGGTTGTCGACCGCGGCATTGAGATACCAGCCGAGTGTGGTTTCGTTATCGTGGGTGCCGGTGTAGACCACGCAATTAGGTGAGGTGTAGTTCCAGGGCAGGTAGAGGTTTTCAGGATCGCCGTCAAAGGCGAACTGGAGGACCTTCATCCCGGCAAAGCCGAGACTTTCACGCAAGGCGGCAACGGGTGGGGTAATCGTTCCCAGATCTTCGGCGATGATATTTAAATTTTCCATGACCTGACCGAGTTGCTGGAAAAAAGCCGCCCCCGGGCCTTTAACCCACTCGCCCTTTTCGGCAGTTTCAGCCCCGGCCGGAATCCGCCAATAAGATTCGAAAGCGCGGAAATGGTCGATTCTGACCACATCAACCAGTTCCGCCAGACGCTTAAGCCGCAGCCGCCACCACAGCATGACAGTTTCATTGAGCTCTCCCTTCGACTTCTCAGTCAGTTTTTCCAAATCTCCTTTCGGCTTTTGGGGCAGCTTTTGTGGTAATTCTTTTTCCCTGTTCCAGCGATAGAGCGGGTTACCCCAGGCCTGGCCGGTCGGGCTGAAATAGTCGGGTGGAACCCCGGCCACATATTCGGGTTCGAGGGTGGTCGGATCAAGCTGAAAGCACGCCTGGTCAGCCCAGACATCGGCGCTGTTCAAGGCGACATAGATGGGAATGTCGCCGATCAGGCGGATTTTTCGGGCCTCGGCTTTTTTCTTGAATTCCCGCCACTGGCCGGCGAAGAGGAACTGGACAAATTTATGGTATTGAATGCGGTCAGCCAGTTCCTGCGTTATAGTTGCCAGAGCGGCGGGCTCGCGGCGGGCGACAGCCGGCGGCCACTCATGCCAGGGGAGGCCGCCAAACTTTTCGCCGAGAGCGACAAAAAGGGCATAATCGGCAAGCCAGGGGGAGTTGTCGCAGAAAGCAGCAAAATCCTTTTCTTGAGCTTTTGCCGTAAGAAAGTGGGCGAAGGCCTTTTTCAGGAGCTGCTCTTTAAAGGCGGCAACCTCATGAAAGCGTACCAGATATTGATAAAACTCCGGATTGTCATCAAGTTCCCGGGGCTCAATCCAGCCGTCACGCAAGAGATAGTCGGGACTGAGCAAAAGCGGATTACCGGCGAAGGTTGAGGTGCTCATATAGGGCGAGTGGCCGTGAATTTCCAGGGTGGGCCCCAGCGGCAGAAACTGCCAGCAGCATTGACCTGCCTCTTTGAGAAAATCAAGAAACTTTTCCGCTTCCGGGCCTAGATCGCCAATCCCCCAGGGGCTCGGCAGTGAGGTGATATGCAGAAGAATACCGGCGGCACGGGTGTGGGTTGGAACGTGAAGGGGGGCGGGCATGATCTTTGATCTCCTGGTTTTAACAAAGTTGTCCAGCTTCAGGCTTGGGCCAGGCGCGCTCAGGTGATGACGGTTGGTTCGGTGCGGCCGCTTATTTTTTTGAGAGCGGTTATTTCCTCGGCCAGATCAATAAGCTCGGCCAGGGCGCTCTGGGTTTCCAGATTGAGCCCGGCGGGATTTTTTTCGACTTTTTCAAAATAGAGGCGCAAGGTCGCCCCGCTGGTGCCGGTTCCGGAAAGGCGCAGGATGATGCGCGAATTGTCTTTGAAAATAAGCCGGATTCCCTGGTTTTCGGAAAGGCTGTGGTCAATGGGGTCAAGATAGGCAAAATCATCGGCTGTCACGATTTCCAGAGAGCCGAAGCGCCGTCCGCAAAGCTCCTTGAGTCTCTTTCTCAACGCCGCAACAATCGCGTTGGCGGCCTGGCTCTCGACTTCTTCATAGTCGTGACGGGAGTAGTAGTTGCGGCCGAAACGCTGCCAGTGTTGGGCGACGATCTCTTTGACGCTGAGCTTTTTTACGGCCATCAGGTTGAGCCAGAAAAGCACGGCCCAGAGGCCGTCTTTTTCACGGACATGGTCGGAGCCGGTGCCGAAACTCTCTTCGCCGCAGATCGTC
>JAFGVI010000032.1 GCA_016938065.1 Deltaproteobacteria bacterium
CTACATGGCAATCTGGATCGACATCGTCTATAAAGAGGGCACAATTTCATCAATGATCAGCGGCCGGGTTTTCCGCAGAGTCGAATAAAGATGATGCGAACTACTATTTTAGGCCTCGGCAACACCCTGCTTCGTGATGAAGGTTTCGGTGTCCATTTTCTGCATGAGCTTGACCGAAAATATGATTTTCCGGATGATGTCAAACTGATCGACGGCGGCACTCTGGGCTACGGCCTGCTGGATACGATTAGTTCCTGCGATCGCCTTCTGGTAATTGACATCATCAAAAGCGAGGCCGCCCCCGGTTCCATCTACCGCTTCACTCAGGAAGAAATGGAGCTGCAGATACCGGCCCCGACCTCAGCCCATGAGGTTGAATTTTTTGATGTTTTGAGCAAAGCTGAGATGATGGGGGCCCTGCCGGAAACCATTTTTCTCTGTATCGCCCCGGAAAATTACGGCGGCGAGATGGAAATAGGTCTGAGCCCGGCCATGTATGAGGCTTACTCGGCATTTGAAAAACTCCTGTTACAGGAGCTGCAGGAATGGGATTTGAAACCAAGCCTGAAAGAGGCTTTGGCCGGTGCATGAACTCTCCCTGATCCAATCCCTGTTAACCATTATTGAGGCACAGGCCGAAAAAGAGAAATTCACCCGCGTCAACCAAGTGGCTCTCTCCTGCGGTCGCCTCTCGGCAGTGGAGCCCTCGGCCCTTGCCTTTGCATTCAAGACACTGGCCCAGTTCGGCATCTGTGCTGATGCCGAACTTAAACTGACCATTCTGCCCATGAAAATCCACTGCTTTACCTGTAATCGGGAATTTATCGACGAAGATGCCGACCCGACCAGTTGTCCTCATTGCCGGGGGGATCAGGTCGTGGTTACCGAGGGCTGGCAGGAGTTACAACTTCTGGAACTGGATGTCGACTGATAAGAGCTCTGACACAAAGCTCAACCATTTAACCCTTATTCTGACATTCCCATGTGCATAAGTTTTCCCGGACGAATTATCGCTTTTAAAGAAGATGACTGCCTGGCGGTCATTGAGATCGGCGGCACCAGACGTGAAGTCTCTCTTGATCTGCTTGATGAGCCAGTCACGCTTAATGACTACCTTCTCTGCCACGCCGGGTTTGCCATCCATAAAATAGATGCCGAAGAGGCCGAAAAAAGCCTGGCCCTGCTTCAGGAAATTATCGATAATGAAATTTATTGATGAATACCGCTCTCCGGCATTGGTTTCCGGTCTTCTTTTGAGGATCAAGAAAAAAGCGGCACTTCTATCCCGCACCATCACTATCATGGAGGTCTGCGGCAGCCATACCACGGCCATCGGCCGCTTCGGTATTCGCAGGCTTCTACCCGAAAATATCCGTCTTGTCTCCGGCCCCGGCTGCCCGGTCTGCGTTACTTCCACTCAAGATATCGACCAGGCTCTCTGGCTCGCATCCCGCCCCGATACCCTCTTCACGAGCTATGGCGATCTTCTCCGGGTACCCGGCAGTCACGGCAACTCGCTGGAAAAGATTCGCGCCACCGGCGCACAAGTCAAAACCGTTCACTCCGCTCTTGAGGCGCTGACCTTAGCGCAAACCCACCCCGATCAGAAAGTAGTTTTCATGGGCATCGGTTTTGAAACCACCTCACCTACGGTTGCCGCCGCAGTGCTCAAGGCGGAAAAACTCAACCTCAACAATTTTTCTATCTTCTGCAGCCACAAACTGATGCCGCCGGTCATGCGCCTCCTGCTTGATGAACAGGAACTTGCCCTTGACGGTTTTCTCTGCCCCGGCCACGTCAGCACAATTATCGGGACTAAAGTCTATGAGTTTATCACAGATAGCGGTCGGGCCGCTGCGGTCACCGGTTTCGAACCGGTTGATATTCTTGAGGGGATATATTTGATTCTGGAGGAGTTGACAAATGGGATCAGCAAAGTCAGACTGCAATACCAGCGCGGGGTAAACAGTCAGGGCAACCCGAAGGCCCGAGAACTGCTGCATGAAGTTTTTGAACCGGCCACCGTCAACTGGCGCGGCCTAGGGCAAATCCCCGACAGCGGCCTGACTCTAAGAAAAGAATTTTCCGCTTTCGATGCCGGCTGCCACTTTGTAATCCCTGAAATCGAAAGTCAAACTAATTCCAGCTGCCGCTGCGGCGAAGTCCTGCGCGGCCTTATAGAACCCGCTGCCTGCAAAATGTTCGGCAGCACCTGTACCCCGAACAACCCTTTCGGCCCCTGCATGGTCTCCAACGAAGGCAGCTGCGCCGCAGCATTCCGCTACCCGGCTCATTAACAGCCCTGCCGACGAAGAAAATAAACCAGCATCATTAACCAGAGGAAATCATGAAAATTAATGTCGTCACCAATATCCTTGATGCCAACAACCGCATTGCCAATGAAAACCGGGCTTTTTTTGATGAGAAAAAAGTTTTTGTCATCAACCTGATGAGTTCGCCGGGGGCGGGCAAAACCTCGCTCGTGGAAAAAACCATCATCGCCCTGCGCCAACGCTTGCGAATCGGCGTTATTGAGGGAGATATTCAGGACAGTTACGATGCCGAAAGGATTGCCCAGCTCGATATTCCGGTCGTCCAAATCAATACCGGCGGCGCCTGTCATCTTGACGGCAACATGATCAAAGAGACTTTTCCCTCCTTTGATTTTGACAACCTTGATCTGCTGATTACGGAAAATGTCGGCAACCTTGTCTGCCCGGCCGAATTCAAGATCGGTGAGAATGCCAAGATTATGATTTTGAGCACCCCGGAGGGCGCTGACAAACCGGCCAAATACCCGCTCATGTTTGCCGAATCCTCCGTCCTGCTGATCAACAAGATGGATCTCGCCCCTTACGTCGATTTCGATCTTGAAAAAGCCCGGCATGATGCTCTGGCGATCAATCCCAAACTTGAGATTTTCGAGATTTCATGTAAAGCTCAAACCGGCCTTGACAAATGGCTTGACTGGCTCACGCAGGCGATTGAGACTTTCAGGAAAACTGCAGGGAAAGGTTAGATCAGGGTTGGCAAGTAAACGTTTACGTCTGCATTTTACCGGCATCGTTCAGGGCGTCGGCTTCCGCCCGCATATCTATCGTCTGGCGACGGATATCGGGCTTTCCGGCTTTGTCTGTAATCAACCCGATGGGGTCCGGGTTGAGATCGAAGGCCCGGAAAATGATCTGCATCTCTTTGTCGCAAAAGTCGGCACCAGCCTGCCGGCCCCGGCCGTGGTTAAAACTTTTACCCGCACCGAGATTGATCTCAGCCCGAATGGCGAAGGAAAAACTTTCCAGATCAGGGAGAGCCCGGTCACCGGGGTCAAAGCACTGACGATCGGAGCCGATCTCGCAACCTGCCCCGCCTGTCTTGCCGAAATGAACGATCCCGGCGACCGGCGTTTCGGCTACCCGTTTATCAACTGCACCGACTGCGGCCCCCGACTGACAATCGTCAGAGATCTTCCCTATGACCGCCGGCGAACCGCAATGGCCCCCTTTACCTTATGCCGGGAGTGCCTGCTTGAATATAACGATCCTGCAAGCCGCCGTTTTCATGCCGAAGCCACGGCCTGTCCCCAATGCGGACCGCAGCTTATCCTGTGTAATAGTAAAGGGGAAAAGCTCGCCGAGGCAACGGCCCTGGCGTTAACCCGCGAACTTCTGAAAAAGGGAAAAATCATTGCCCTCAAGGGACTCGGCGGTTTTCATCTGGCCGTGGCTGCCGACAATCACGAAGCGGTCATCCGCCTGCGCCGGCGCAAAAATCGCGCTTGCAAACCTTTGGCGATAATGGTCAAAGATCTAGCCACCGCCGAAAAACTGGCCCATATCAACCAAAGCGAAAAAGCCCTGCTCCTCTCCCCAGCCCGACCGATTGTTCTGCTCGCAAAAAATTCCACTACCGGGGACAGCCACCGATTATCAGCAGCCGTCGCCCCGAAAATCAAACACTACGGCATCATGCTTCCCTACACGCCGCTGCATCATCTGCTTTTTGCCGAGGGGATTGAAGCTTTGGTCATGACCAGCGCCAATTTCAGCGATGAGCCGATCTGCATCGATAACCATGCAGCACGGCAGAGACTTGAAAAAATCGCTGACTGTTTTCTTCTGCACAATCGGGATATTTTAGTTCGCCTCGACGACTCCGTCGCCATGGTCGTCAACCGGCAGACCAGGCTGCTGCGACGTTCCCGCGGATATGTCCCGCAAAGTCTGACAATCACACCTCAGAGTTCCAGAATTCTTGCTTTAGGCGGCCAGATGAAAAGTTCTCTTTGTCTGACTGCCGACGACAGAGCTCTTTTTTCCCCCCACATCGGTGACCTGGAAACCCCTGAGGCCCGTGATTTCCTCCATGAAAACATTAACCTGCTGAAAAAGATCGCCAACTGCGAACCGGATATTATCGCCTGCGACCTGCATCCCGGCTACTACAGCACCAGCGTCGCGGAAAAACTTTCGGCGAAAACCCTGATCAAGGTGCAGCACCATCACGCCCATATTGTCAGCTGCATGGCCGACAACCGGCTTTCCGGCCCGGTCCTAGGCCTGGTCATGGATGGTACCGGTTATGGCACAGACGGCCGGATCTGGGGTGGCGAATTTTTAGCTGCGGAGGAGAAAAGCTTTACCCGACTCGGACAACTCACCTACTTTCCCCTTCCCGGCGGCGAGCTGGCAATTCGCGAACCCTGGCGCTGCGGTTTAAGCCTGCTTCAGCAAGCCGATCCCGACGCCTGGCTGAAAAAAGCCCGAAGCCTGAAATTCGTGCCGCAATCTCTTTCCGACCGGCAACTTTCATTAATCATGCAGCAATCAATCAACAACCCGCTCACTTCAAGTCTGGGACGTTTCTTCGACGGGGTTGCCGCCATTCTCGGCTTTTCCCAGAAAATCACCTACGAAGGTCAGGCGGCGATCGAACTGGAAGCTTTGGCCGCTGCATACCGCGACCATAACCCGCAGCCACCGACAGAACTGCTGCCCTGGACAATCAGTGATGAGCTGCAAGCCGACGGCTCCAGCTATTGTCAGCTGAGCCTTCTGCCGATGGTCGAAAAAATTGCAGCACTTTCTTTAAGCGGAAATTCAGGCCCGGCCCTGGCCGCTCTGTTTCACGATTCTCTGATCTTTGCCCTGATGACCACGGCAAAAAATTTATGCCGACGCCACAATCTTGACCGAATAGTTCTGAGCGGAGGCTGTTTTCAGAATCGTCTGCTTCTGCAAGGCTGTGAACAATACTTTGCAAACAGTGATAAAAGCATAACCGTTTTCAGCCACCGCCAGGTACCGACCAACGATGGCGGTCTCGCCCTGGGCCAAGCCCTGATTGCCGCACATTCTAAGGATTTTAAACATGAACAATGATCTGATAATGCTGGGCCACGGCGGCGGCGGCCGCCTGACTTCGAATCTGGTGCACAACCTTTTTCTGAAAAACTTTCGCAATCCCCTCCTTGAACCCTTGCACGACAGCGCCCTGCTCAACCTCGGCCCGAATAATCTCAGCTTCACGACCGACAGCTATGTCGTAACCCCTCTCTTTTTCCCGGGCGGCAATATCGGCTCCCTCGCCGTTCACGGCACCGTCAATGATCTTGCCATGTCAGGAGCCCGCCCGCTCTACTTGAGTGCGGCTTATATTCTTGAAGAAGGTTTTCGGCTGACTGAGCTGGAAAAGATTGTCGGCGCAATGGCGGAAGCGGCGTGGCAGGCCGGCGTGTACATCGTCACCGGCGACACCAAGGTTGTCCCCAGAGGCATGGCCGATGGACTCTATATAAACACAGCCGGCATCGGGATACACGAAGAACTTGCGCCCCTGGGCCCGCAGCGGATCAGAAAGGGCGATGCGATTTTGATCAACGGCACCATCGGCGACCATGGTGCCGCCGTCATCACCGCCAGAGAGGAAGGTTTTTCGGAAAACAGCATCATCTCCGATGCCGCTTCGCTGCACCATCTGGTTAAGAAGCTGCAGGACAATTCGATCAAACTTCACTGCCTGCGGGATGCCACTCGGGGCGGAGCCGGCGGGGTGCTGGCCGAGCTGGCCGAGCAGGCGCAAGTACACCTGCAGATTACAGAAAACGCCATTCCCATCAAGGAAAACGTTCGGGGATTTTGTGAAATCTACGGTCTGGAAGCGCTATTTCTGGCCAATGAAGGCAAAATGCTGATTTTCTGTCCTGAGGAGGAGGCTGAAAGGGCGTTGCAGGTTCTGCAGCAGGATGCTCTGGGCCGGGAGGCCGCGATTATCGGCCGGGTCTGCGAAGAGAACCAGACCGAAGGCCGACTGGTAATGAAAACCATGATCGGCGGCACGCGCGTCATTGATCAGCCAAGCGGTGACCTGGTGCCGAGGATCTGCTGAACGTCGATTATTGCGAAATTATAGATAACCTGGCAACTATTCAGCCGGTTTTCTTTTTGAGGGCGTTCAGGTGACATAAGTCTTCAGGCTTACCGGGCCTGGTAAAGCGGCGAGATGGCCCACAGGCGGCGCACGATGGCGGTAAGCTTTTCGACAAAGATCTCAACCTCGGCCGCGGTCGTCCAGCGCCCCAGACTGATGCGCAGTGATCCTTGCGCAAGCTCCGGGCCAATCCCCATGGCACGCAGAACCGGTGAGCCCCGATGTTCGCCGCTGGAACAGGCGGAGCCGGCGGAAACCGCAATATCATCAAGATCGAGATGGGCGAGCAGCGATTCTCCATCGACATAAGGCACACTTAAAGAGCAGGTATTAGGCACCCGCAGTTGACGATGACCGTGAAAAATCAACTGCTGATCAAGCGCCGCCGCCAGTTTCATCTCCAGCCGATCCCGCAAACGGCGCAGCCGGGTTGCCTCATCAGCCATTCCCGCCGTCAGAATTTCACAGGCAAGCCCCAGTCCCGCCATTCCGGCGAGGTTTTCCGTGCCACTGCGCAAACCCTTCTCCTGACCGCCGCCATGCAGCAGCGGTTCGATTCTGACGCCGGAGCGCACCCACAAAGCCCCCACCCCTTTCGGGGCGTAAACCTTATGCCCCGAAAGCGAGAGCAGATCAAGGCCCAGGGCCTTGACGTCAATCTCGACTTTGCCGAAGGCCTGCACCGCGTCGCTATGCAGCAGAATACCATGCGGCCGGGTGATTTCGGCGATCTCGGCCAGAGGGAAAAGCACGCCGGTTTCATTGTTGGCCAGCATCAAAGAGACTAAAACGGTATCGTCATTAATGGCTTGAGCCACCTGAGCGGCCTGCAGCGTGCCGTCTGCCGCAACCGGCAGAAACGTAATCCGTGCACCCAGACTTTCAAGATAACGACAACTCTCGCTTACCGCGGGATGCTCAACCGACGAGACAATCACATGCGGCTTACGCCCCGCGGCAAGACAAGGCAGAACCACCCCTTTCAGAGCGAGGTTGTCGCTTTCCGTCCCGCCCGAAGTAAAACAGATCTCTTCGGGCTCAGCCTTGAGAACCGCTGCCACCTGCAAACGGGCCCGCCTGACAATCTCAGCCGCCGGCCGCCCGAAACAATGGCTGCTCGAAGGATTGCCGAAATTATCGCGGCCAACCGCAGCCATGCCTTCAAGCACCCTGGGGTCGATCGGAGTTGTCGCATTGTAATCTAAATAGATTTTTTCATTATCCATCTTGCTTTTATCCGGAGCTATAAGAAATTACGCCCTGCGACCCTCAAGCAGATCAGCCAGCGATACGGAATGGAGGAAAGAGCCGATTTTTTCGTCCAGCTCCTCCCACATCGGCCGGGTCACGCAACAGGCATTACGCAACTCACCCGAAGTACAGGCCGCCGCGTCAAAACTCTCGCAGTTCTGACAATCAACCGGATTGATGGACTCCTTGACCACTGCCATAATCTCATCAAGATAGATGGTTTCCGGCTCCCGGGCAAAGTGATAACCACCCCCGGGTCCGCGGACACTGCGCACCAGTCCGGAACGGCGCAGATGAACAAACAGCTGTTCCAGATAACTGACTGAAATCCCTTCAACCTCGCTTATATCCTTAAGCGAGACAGGTCCGGGCTGAGAGTTTGAGAGAATCCCGAGAGAGACCATGGCCCTGACTGAATAACGTCCCTTAGTAGAAAGTTTCAAAAATTTACCTCCATTGCCCGAGGTGGGCAGACATTGACACAGAGCCCGCAGGCGCTGCATTTTTCCGGTACAAAAACAACCTTCATCGAAGGTCTTTCAATATCCAGAGCCCCAGTGGGACAGATTGCGGTACAGGCCCCACAGCTGGTACAGATATCCTCGTTCCGTCTGACACTTTTGCGAATAGACTCAACCTCAACCCCGCCCTCTTTAAGATAGGCCAGGCCCTGCTCCATCAGCACTTCCTCGCCGCTGATCTCAAGCACCAGATAACTCTCCTTGCGCGGCAGAATCACGGCTCGCAAGATATTGACCACCAGATCATAATTTTTGATAAGCTGGTAAACGATCGGTTTGTCGTAATTGTTCTGATTAAAATGAAGAACATAAATTCGCTTCATGCCAGACCCTTTTGTTGTAAATACCTTTCGAAAAGATACCATTTTCAGGATGATATATCGATCAATTCCAGCTCACCGCCCGCCGCCAGCTCCGAGCCCAAAACCGCCACCGCGCCGCGAATGCCTTTTACGGACAAGGCACGTTCAACAACCCGAGCGAGATCTTTTTTTTTCTGCACCCGATTAGCCATCGCCGTCGCCACGGCATCGGCCAGGGCGGTATCGTCGGCAACAATCGTCAGCGCATCGGCCCGCCCGAAACTCAAGGAGTGGCCTACCCGGGCGGAAGAGGTACAGACGCCGCAGGAGAAAGGTGCTGAAGCTGAAAGCCTGATTCCTAAAGAGCCGCTCAGCGGCGAAGTCCCGGCAAAGATTGCCAGACGGTACTGAGAGCGCCCGGTCAGAAAAATATCGCCGCCATTCTCAACTACCAACTCGGACGCCAATGCCATAAGATCACGCCCGACAGCTTCAGCCAAAGCCCCGGCAACTGCCGCCATGGGCCCCACGCCGGCGACTTCCGCCGCAGCCATCATCCGGCGCGCCAGGGGTGGCGCCAGCGGGTAAGCAGATGGTGCCATCGGCGCCAGACTATCCTGCCATTCCGGGTGACGCTGCAGAAAAACCTTGAGGCCGTTGCGATAGTAAAGCAGACGCTCGTAAGCCAGAGATCGATATTCGGTCTGCAGGCCGCTGATCCAGAGATCGCTCTCTTCGACCCGCACCTCGAAAGAAAAATCCCCCGCCCCCGCCGCCTGACGATAGCTGCGCCGGCGGTAGTGGCTCGGATGAGGAGAAACGCTCTCTTCTGACATAACCTTATAACCTTGTCAAGTATAATGTTTTGCTCAGCCGTCGAGAGCGTGACGCAAAGCTCTTACCCGCTCGCCCAGTTCATTACGACCGGCCGCGGTCGCCCCATGGCGGGCGATAATTTCAACCAGGGCACTGCCGACGATAACGGCATCAGCATGGCCTCCGACCACCCGGGCCTGTTCCGGAGTCGCAATGCCGAAACCGGCAGCCAGAGGCAGCTCTCCGGCAATTTTTTTGACCCGGTCCAGAGAGGCCGCCAGCTCCGCCGGCAAAGTCGTTCTTGTCCCGGTAATTCCGGTGACCGTAACATAATAGAGGAAACCACGGCCGGCAGCAACAATTTCAGCCAGACGACTGTCCGGCGTGGTTGGCGCCGCCAGAGGGATGACGGCAAGTTTAGCGGCCGCCAGACAGCGCAGTTCCGCCGACTCTTCCAGAGGCAGATCGGGCACGATCAAACCATCCACCCCGGCCGCACAGGCATCGGCAATAAATTTTTCCAGACCATAACGATAGAGCGGATTGTAATAGGTCATCAATACCAGAGGAATTTCGGTGCGCCGGCGAATCTCTTTGACCGTGGCGACAATCTTCTTTAAGGTTGTGCCCTGCGCCAGCGACCGGGTTGATGCCGCCTGAATCGTCGGACCGTCGGCCAGAGGATCGGAGAAAGGCACCCCGAGTTCAACAATGTCGGCGCCGGCGGCAACCAGGACATCAACCAGATCGCAGGTTGCGGCCAGATCGGGATCGCCCGCTGTAATAAATGTAATCAGGGCTTTGCGCCCCTCTTTTTTCAATTCAGTAAAAGTTTTATGTAAACGCTGCATCATTTGCCCTCCTTGAGATCCAGAGCGGCCAGCGTGGCAACATCTTTGTCACCGCGACCGGAAAGGTTGATGACCACAATCTGATCCTTAAGCCGCGCGGCCATAGCCGCCACCCCGGCCAGGGCATGGGCGCTCTCCAGAGCGGGAATGATCCCCTCCGTCCGACAGAGAAGACGCAAGGCCGAAAGCGCCTGATCGTCGGTTACCGCGATATATTCCACCCGGCCCTGATCGCGCAGGTAACTGTGTTCGGGACCGACCCCGGGATAGTCAAGACCGGCGGAAATCGAGTGCGCCTCTTTGATCTGGCCGTCTTCTGTCTGCAGAAGATAACTCAGAGAGCCGTGCAGCACCCCGGGTTCTCCCGCGCTCAAAGGAGCCGAATGGGCTCCGCTTGCAATTCCGCTGCCGGCGGCTTCGACCCCGACCATTTTCAGATCATCGGCCAGAAAGGGGTGAAAAATCCCGATCGCATTGCTGCCGCCGCCGACCCAGGCAATAATATAATCGGGCAGACGACCACCGATTTCCAGCATCTGAGCCCGAGTTTCGAGCCCGATAACCCGTTGAAAATCACGCACCATCAGGGGATAAGGATGGGGGCCGACAACCGAACCGATACTGTAGTGGGTATGGCCGACATTGGTCACCCAGTCGCGGATCGCCTCGTTGGTCGCATCCTTCAAGGTCCGACTTCCGGATAAAACGGGAATTACCCGAGCCCCTAAGAGATTCATGCGACAGACATTCATGGCCTGACGCTCAATATCCTTCTCCCCCATGTAGACCTCGCACTCCAGGCCGAAGAGTGCCGCCGCCGTCGCCGTCGCCACGCCGTGCTGCCCGGCCCCGGTCTCGGCGATCAGCCGTTTTTTACCCATGCGCCGGGCCATCAGAGCCTGGCCCATGGTATTATTGATCTTATGGGCCCCGGTATGCGCCAGATCTTCGCGTTTAAGATATATCTCCCTGATACCCAGTTCCGCAGCCAGACGCTGCGCCCGATAAAGGGCCGTGGGGCGTCCGCAATAGGTCGCCAGCCACTCTTTGAGCTCGGCCTGAAAAGCGGCATCATCACGATAAACGGCATAGGCTTTGGTCAGTTCGTCCAACGCCGCCATCAGGGTTTCAGGCACAAAACGCCCGCCATAAGCGCCGAAATAGCCTCTCGCATCCGGAAGTGCAACGATTCCCTCTTTTTGGCTCATCTCACCCATCTCCTTCACCTCTGTTATTCTTATTTCTGACAGCTTCAATAAATTTTCTTATTTTTTCAGGGTCTTTGACTCCCGGAGAGATCTCCACCCCGGAACTGACGTCTACCCCGAAAGGTTCGGTATCCGCAATCGCCGTCCCGACATTCTCCGGGGTCAAGCCGCCGGCCAGAAAAAAACGCCGGCCGGCCCAGGGTTTGACCAGCTGCCAGTCAAAAACCCGGCCGCCGCCGCCCGCCTGCTCCGGCAGCCAAGTATCAAAAAGGGTAGCCCAGCATGAGCTTAAAGCACTTTCCGGCGGCTTCCGACCAGATCCCAGACGAAAAACCTTGAGCACCTTAACCCCGCCTAAAGATTGTACATAATCGAGATCTTCAGAGCCGTGCAGCTGAACCACGTCTAGAGCGCAGGAGGCTGCAATCTCTTTAACTTCAGCGAGCGGAGCATCGACAAAAACCCCGACCTTGAGAATCTCTGCCGGCAATCCCGCCGCGATTTCCCGCATCTTTTCCGGAGTAATCCGGCGCGGACTGTTTGCAAAGATAAAACCTAAGAGATCAGCCCCCAATTCTGCCGCCAGCAGAGCATCATGCCGCCGGGTCAGGCCGCAGATCTTGATTCTGGTTTTCACCGCTGCAGCTCCGCCAGCAGTCTGAGCCGATCGGAACCGGCTTTTACGAGGCTCGTACCGATCAGAAAAGCGTTGATGCCGGCCGCCTGTAATCTTTTAATATCAGCCGCGCTCTCAATCCCGCTTTCGCTGACAATGAGACGATCACCGGGCAGATGCGCGGCCAGATCGATACTGGTCTTTAAATCAATCGTAAAATCCTTAAGATCACGATTGTTAATCCCGACCAGAGGCGCTTTGACCGCTGCCACCTTGGCGGCATCCGCAAGATCTCTGATTTCAACCAGACACTCAAGCTCGAGCTCGGTCGCAATATCGAGAAAATCTTTTAGCTGGACCTCGCTTAGAACAGCGGCGATCAGCAGCACCGCATCGGCTCCGGCCTGCCGGCTCTCTTCGAGCTGCCAGGGATCAACAATAAACTCCTTGCGCAGCAGCGGCAGATCAACCAGGGGCCGAATCCGGGCCAACCACTCGACCGACCCCTGAAAAAATGGAGCGTCCGTAACCACGGAAAGGGCTGCAGCTCCTCCGGCCTGGTACTCTGCAGCTAATCGCAGTGGATCAAAATCGGCCCGCAGCAATCCGGCTGACGGCGAAGCTTTTTTGACTTCAGCGATAATCCGGGGGGCTTCGGGATGAAGCGCGAGCCTTTCCAGAGCCGCCTGCAATGAACGCTGTGGCCCCCGGTCAAAAGCGACTCGGGCTCCTGTAGCAATTGCACTCTTTTTTAAAGCGGCGACCTCTAAACGTTTAGCCGCAATGATTTTATCAAGCACGCTCATCAACTATTTCTCCTCTACAGAGCATTACTGAACTGTATAAGCTCTTCCAGCTTTTGCCGGGCCGAACCACTGTCGATGGTAGCAGCTGCCAGTTCCACCCCCTGGTGGAAATCGGCCGCCCGTTCCGCAACGACGAAGACCGCCGCGCTGTTAAGCAGAACAATATCCCGCCGCGGGCCCTTTTCTCCGGCCAGAAGCTCTCGAAAAAGAGCAGCATTAGCTTGCGCATCCCCCCCGCGCAAGGCCGACAGCGGGGCCTCGTCCAGACCGGCATCAGCCGGTTTCAGCACCAGCTCCTCTATCGTCCCGCCTTTCAACCAGGCGATATGGTTAGCCCCGGCCAGACTCAGCTCATCGAGCCCGCCGGCACCATGCACGACCATAGCCCGATTTTCCCCGAGTCCGGCAAGTACAGCAGCCAGGGTTCGGGTCAAGGCGGAGTCATACACGCCAAGAAGCTGAACATTGGCTCCGGCCGGATTGGTCAATGGACCGAGCAGATTAAAAATCGTGCGAATGCCGATCTCTCGACGCGGGCCGATGGCGTAACGCATCGCCCCATGCAGCAGCGGCGCAAACAGAAAACCGATCCCGATCTGCCGGATCGAAGCCGCAACCTGCGCCGCCGTCAAATCAAGATTGACGCCCAGGGCCTGCAGGACATCGGCGCTGCCGCAAAGACTGGAGACCGAACGATTGCCGTGTTTGGCCACCTTGAGACCGGCCGCCGCCACTACCAGAGCGGTCGCCGTTGAGATATTAAAGGTGTGGCTGCCATCGCCGCCGGTGCCGCAGGTATCGACCAGAATATCGGGTAGAGTATTGGGTATAATTTCAGGGTTTGGACTGGACTCGAACTCAACCTCGACCCGGGTCGCCTGTTTACGCATGACTCGGGCCGCGCCGGTAATTTCGGCCACCGTTTCACCTTTCATGCGCAGAGCGGTTATAAAAGCGGCGACCTGGGCCGGCGTCGCCACCCCGGTCATGATCTCCTCCATAACCTGTTCCATTTCGGTCTGGATCAGCGAGGCATGCCCCACTACTTTAGCAATGGCTTCTTTAATATTCATGTAAAACTCTCCTGAAAATTTCCAGCTGCGGCAACGTAAAATAATCTGCCGACCTACCAGCCTTCAGCGGCCAGCTCCAGAGCCCGGCGCATGGCCGAGGCTTTATTGATGGTCTCCTGATACTCCATTTCGGGAATAGAATCGGCGACGATACCGGCCCCGGCCTGGAAATGGACGAGATCATCTTTGACCGTAACCGTGCGAATGGTGATCGCAAAATCCATATTACCGGAAAAACCGAAATAACCGACCGCCCCGGCGTAAGGGCCGCGCCGGGTCGGTTCGAGTTCATCGATAATTTCCAGAGCCCGGACTTTAGGGGCGCCGCTCACGGTTCCGGCCGGATAACAGGCTCGAAAAGTATCAAACATATCAAGCCCGGCCCGCAACTCCCCTTCCACATGGGAAACTATATGCATGACATGCGAATAGCGTTCAATCTTCATCAACTCCTCAACCAGCACCTTGCCGTAAGCTGAAACCCGACCGATATCGTTACGCCCGAGATCGACCAGCATGACATGTTCGGCCACCTCTTTGGGATCGGCCAGCAACTCCTCCGCCAGTTTCTGATCAGCGGCCGCGTCGACTCCGCGCGGCCTGGTTCCGGCAATCGGCCGGACGGCAACCCGGGAGCCGGTTTTACGCACCAGCAGCTCCGGCGATGAACCGATCAGACGTTCTCCTTTGAAGTTGAAATGAAAGAGATAGGGGGATGGATTTATCAGACGCAGAGCCCGATAGATCGCCCCCGGATCAAGAGCCCGCCGACATTGAAAACGCTGCGCCAGAACCACCTGAATAAGGTCCCCGGCCTCGATGTAAGCCACCGCCCGCTCGACCATGGTCAGAAACTCGGCCTTACTCATGTTCGACGTAAAACTCAAGGGCCCGCTTACCGGAACCGGCGCCACCCAGGCCAGCGGCTGCCGGATGCGCCGCACCACCTCATCAAGATCGTTCAAGGCCTCGCGATAACGGGCGGCCAGAGGCTCCGGCTGATGCTCCCCGGCACCGACTTCGAGCAGCCTGATCAGAGAGAGGGAGTGCTGCAGGTTGTCATGCACCAGCAACATTTCCGGCACCATGAACCAGGCGTCGGCCCCGTCCACGTCATGAGCTACGGTATGCGGAATTTTTTCAAAAGCCTTGACTGTTTCAAAAGAGAAAAAACCAACCGCCCCCCCGTAGAAATCGGGCAGCCCCGCTACCGGGGCCGGCTGCATGCTTTGCATGAAGCGGGCGATTTCCGGCAGAGGATCGGCCGCTACAAGGCATTCTCGATGCTCTCCCCGAATAATCTCGATCTCCTGGCCGCGCTGACAGAAAAGCAGGGCCGGGCGATAACCGATAACACTGTAGCGGCCCCAGCGTTCACCCCCTTCAAGGCTTTCCAGAAGAAAGGAGTACTCCTCCTGAGCCGCAAGCTTGTGATAGAGGGTTAAGGGTGTATCGAGATCAGCCACAATCTTGCGACAGATCGGCACATAGCTGTAATTTTGGGCCAGACATGCAAATTCAGCAAATGCCGGAAATATTTTCTCTCTCATAAAAAAACCGCCCGCCGGAAAACGAAAACCTCAAAAAGATAAAAAAAGGGCTGTGGCAAAGCCTTCAAGCTCTTCCACAGCCCTTTTGCAGGACATAACGCTCAGTCATTTCAGTTTTGCTTTAACCAAGCCGTTGTGGAGGTCGCCCGAACCCATGCAGTCCGCCTGGCCACCACCAACCCCAAAAGTCATCGCAAAAGTTAGTATTCATATTCAGCCCATAACCTATCTCCACCTTTTATGTCAAGTTGTTTTGCGTGCATATGGCCCAACGGCTCACGCCTTCAGGAATTTACTTTTCGGCAGAATGATGATCACTCTGGTACCAACCCCGACTTCACTCTCAATACTGATAGTGCCATTATGACGTTCAACAATTTTTTGACAGATGGCCAGCCCCAGACCGTGCCCGTTTACTTTAGTCGTAAAGAACGGTTTTAAAATATGCTCCAACACATCCTTGCTGATCCCGCAGCCATTGTCCTGCAGTGTTATACAGACATCACGCAGATTTTTCTCAACCCGCCATACCAGTTCACCACGACTTCCGGCGCAGGAGGCAACCGCATTGTCCATCAGATTCACCATAACCTGGCCGATCAGAACCGGGTCAAGCAGCGCTCTGATATCCGCTCTGCCCTCAACCCTGATGACCATCTCGCCAACTCCAGCCTGGTGCCGGTACTCAACAACCTTTTCATTGATCAGCGCGACAATTTCACACAGCTTCGGCTCGGGCTGCCAGTCTTTGGCATATTCAAGCATCTGCTGAACGGTGCCTTCGATGCGACCACTCAAACGGCTGATCTCTTTAAGAACTGCATAGTCAGGATTATTCTCGGCACACCTGTCGGTCAGCACCTGCACCGCCCCGCTGATTCCGGCAAGGGGATTTCTGATCTCATGCGCAATCGATGCCCCCATCTCTCCGATTGAAGCCAGATGTTTGGTTCGCATCAAGCGTTCGTGAATCTCTTTCAACCCCGATACATCTCTGACTATACAGATAAACCGTGCATCGCCAGCCCCGCCCTCCACCAGACCGACTTTACAATGAACCAGAAGATGACTGCCATCGCGCCGCAAACCGGACACCTCAACCCCTAAACTGAAAACTGAACTGGCCGGATCCTGACGCAGTTTCGCAATTTCTTCCTTCAAAAGAGTCCGCTGCTGCGGATCCGTCAGGATCAGAATATTCCGACCCAGCAGATAATCAGCCTTATAATCAAACATCATCGACGCAGCGGGGTTGATACTTTTAATCAAGCCCCCATCATCAAGCGTCATGATACCATCCGGCGCGGCTTCAAGAACAGCACTCAAACTGGCCTTACTGAGCCGCAAGGCATCTTCAACCAAGCTTCTTTTTTCAGCGTCATCATGCAGCCGCCGAATCATTTGATTAAACTCCTGCTGCAGATGCCCTATCTCATCATGCGCAAAGTGAACATTGATCTGCGTCATTTTTCCGGAAGAGTGAATCTTCGAGATAGCATCGGAAAAACGGGCCAGGGGACTGCCAACCAGACGATGTAACAGATAACTGATTAACGTAACGACCACTAAAGCCGTAAAAATTGAAGCGACCATATCAACCATGACCCCTTCCCGACACTTCTTGTAGACTGTCCGCCAGGCTTTGGTCTGAATCAATATGGCCGGCTGATTGTAGATATCGGTAAAATAGCTGTAACCATAGATCCAGTCAGCATCGCGAACGAAGCAGGAGGGATGAAGATCGCTCAAACCGGCTTTGGCATGACAGGCTTTCTCCGACAAGGTATCGCAATCCATCGACCAGAGCTCCATATCGACCTGAGTTCTCTCCCGCATCATCTCGACACATTTATCGCAGATTAAACGACCCATCACCAGGGTACCATGAATCTCTCCCACCCCGTTGCTGGGAACGATGGGACGGGAAACAAGCATCATCGGCCCCTCTGAACTCTTCAGATAACCTTTCAGATAACTGGTATTGCTGCGATGCTGGAGCAGGGGATGATCCGGTGGCCAGTTATCCTCGGGAAACTCTTCGATTGTAATAAACTCCTCCAGTTCACCGCTGTAGCAGCGCCCCCAAACCACGTGCCCGCCTTTATCAACAAAAAACAGCAGAGCCAGACGGTTATGGAGAAAGGTATTTTCGAGCAGATTGGATTCAATAAATTCTTCATTACAATCCGTCACAAAACGATAACTGTCATCCCACTCCGCCCAATCATAACAGAACATATTTAAATGATCCAAATCACGGTTGACTGCCAGAACAGCACGCTTCAGATTCTTTTCGCCATCATCTATCTCCAGGGTTTCAAGCAGGGGGAGAACGTAAAAATAACCCATAAACTGATGAAAGCCCAGGGAAAGCAAGATGACCAGTGAAACAGTCATAATTATCTTGTTTTTGACAGACATAACCATTGAACCACTCACAATAAAGATAGAAGATGTTTGCAATCTATATCAGAATATCAGGCATGATAAACCGGCATGGACAATTTAAAGGTTGTGCCAAACGAGCTTAAACTGCTGACCGTAATCGTACCATCATGCTCTTCCATTATTCGATGCGATGTCGCCAGCCCCAGACCGGTGCCCTTATATTTTGTTGTAAAAAAAGGATTAAAGATCGAATCAAGAAAAGGCGGCTCAATGCCATCTCCATTATCTTCAATTTCAATCTCGACAATCTCATACTCTCCTGCTTCCTTAGGCGCAGCTTCAGGATTAAAATTCTCCGGCAACATGACCCTGACTTTCAAACAACGCTCGCGTTGCACTGTTGCCAGGGCGTCACAGGCATTCGTAATAATGTTCAAAAAAACCTGCTTCAATAACTGTTCGTCGCCTTTGACCCAAGGGTCGGAGCCGGGATACTCAAGATCGACCTTTATGCGTTTTTCATGCAGAATGTGAGCAACCAAACTTAATGCCGCATTTATTATATCACGAAGCCTGAGAGGAACCATCTCGGCCAACCCCGGTTTTGCAAAATGAAGCAAGCCATTGATGATCGTATCGATCTTTTCCACCTGGGAAAGGATTTCGGGCACGAGTAAAGCATCTGGGGCCTGGCCATCAGAAAACTGCATATTCTGCAAGACTCCGGCGATACAGGCGAGGGGATTTTTGATTTCATGAGCCATACCCGACGCCAGCTCACCCAGTGATGCCAGGCGATCCATCCGGGCCAGGGCTTTTTCCATCTTTTTTTTCTGAGTGACATCACGAAAGGTACAGGTCATGCCGCAAATCGTACCGTCGAGATCATTAATTACTGAGAAACAGGCTTCAACCGGAAAGACACTCCCATCTTTCGCAATAAAACTAAACTCACCCATTTCCCCGGTTTTTGGGTCAACGCAACGTCCCCCCTCTCTGAGTATATTCAAAACGACCTCTTCTCTGGTCTGAATCAACTGGTGGAGTTTCATCCGACGCAACTCCTCCGGTGTATAGCCCAGAAGACGCTCTACCGTACGATTAAAATGAACAACTTTCAGAGCATTGTCGGTGGTTAACAGACCGTTACGAAAATTCCTGATAACGCTGGCAAAATATTCCTTTTCCCGACGCAGGCTCTTAAGCTCTTCCTGAACATTTTCATAATCTTCAACAATCAAGCTCGGCTCTACTTTATCCGCTTCGGTTTGTCTCCGCACTTAGGCCACCTCATATTGTCCTGCTCAACATGCTTTACCGCAAAAACTTCCTCGATCTAAACCATCACAATAAATAAAGAACATCTATGAACAAACGAAAAAAGCGATTGACGTCTGAATTGCCCTTAAACCAGGCTCTACTCTCCGGCAAACGCAATGTTCATACCGTTAACAATTACATGGTGCCGTTGCCCGCAGGTAAATGCTCATATAAGCTTTCGTCCAATTGCCATACATAAAAACAGTATGTGGACTTTAACTGAAGAGGGTGATATGACCATGCAACTGCGTCATATGACCAACCAAAGCCGGCATCATTCCACAAAACAACCGTACTCGACCATAAAAAAAGTTCCGCTGAGAATGCATAGTTTTTGCTAGTCTTCTGAATCCAGTTAGTTACAGACAAACATGGCGGCTGTAAATTATTTGACACAAAGACCACTCACCTAAGCTAAGGATTATTATGAGTAAGCAAAAAATTCTCATTATTGACGATGAGCATCTCATTCGCTGGTCGCTTTCACAGCCGCTTATCAAACAAGGCTACCTGATCGAGACCGCAGCCTCAGGGGCTGAGGCGCAAAACAAGCTTGCAATCTTTAAACCGCATATGGTTCTTCTCGATATTCGCCTTCCCGATGCCAACGGCCTTGAACTTCTGGAACGCTTCAAAAACGAAGATAAAGACCTGATTGTTATCATGATTACTGCGTATGCCGATGTTGGTTCAGCCGTTGAAGCCTTCAAATTCGGTGCTGAAGACTATATCGGCAAACCCTTCAATTTGGAAGCGGTTAAAAATGTAATCGCCCAAGCTTTTGCAAAAAAGAAGCTCAATGAAGAGGTGGAGGAATCGGGGCATACGGTAGATCAGAAAATTGATGAAGACCGCCTGATCGGCAACAGCCCCGAGATGATAGACGTTTTCAAAATAATAAAACGCTGCGCAGAAACCAACGACAAAACCGTCCTGATCCTGGGCCAGAGCGGAACCGGCAAAGAGCTGGTCGCCAAAGCGGTCCATCTCTACAGCCAGCGTTCCAAGGCGCCTTTTTTTGAGATTAACTGCGCCGCCATCCCCGAAAATCTTTTGGAAAATGAACTCTTCGGCCACGAAAAGGGGGCTTACACCGATGCCGGAAAGCGGCATAAAGGAATTTTTGAACTGGCAGACGGCGGCACGGTATTTCTCGATGAAATCGGAGACATGCCCCTGCCGATGCAGGGGAAAATCCTTAAAGCCATTGAAAACAAGCGCTACCGCCGCCTCGGTGGAGATCGCGACATCGATGTCAATGTCAGAATTATCGCAGCCACCAACCGGGCCCTGAAAAAGATGGTGGAAGATGGCAGATTCCGAGCCGACCTTTATTACCGTCTTAATGTCATGACCATCAACCTACCCCCATTAAAAGAGCGCAAGGCAGATATCCCCCACCTGGCCAGATATTTCATTGAACTCTTCAACAATGAGTACAACCGCAACATCGAAGATATCAGTCCGGCAGCACTTGATCTCATGCTTGCCTATGACTGGCCTGGAAACGTTCGGGAATTACGCAACTCTATAGAAAGAGCCCTTATCCTTGAAGATGGCCGGACTTTAAGCCGGGCCAACCTTAACTTGTCAGCCAACAAAACGGAAAATGGCCCCGAAAAAGACTCAGATCAAACTCCCCCCATTACTGCCGACGGGGAAACAAACCTGCGCTGTGAAAGACTGCACACCAGAACCAGCCATTCCGGTGAATTACAGATAACCCTGCCGGCGGAAGGAGTATCTTTTGAAGATCTCGAAAAAAATATTATACAACTGGCCCTTGAAAAACATGCCGGCAACCAGACTAAAGCAGCTCAATACCTGCAGCTCAGCCGCGACACCTTACGCTATAGAATGAAAAAATTTGACCTGCAATAAATCCTGAAAAACGGCACTACGAAACCAGACGAAGCTCATGAAGTTCTTTGCGAACGGCAGCGCCCAGATGCTGTAAAGTAAACGGTTTTCGCAAAAATCCGCCGGCCCCCAGAGAAATGACCCTGTCAACGTCTTCACTCACCGAAAAACCACTCACAACTATTGCCCTCTGCCCCGGATAGAGTTTGACAATCTCTTCATAGGCCTGCCGCCCACTGATTCCGGACTTCATAATCATATCGAGCAGCAACAGATCAACCTGGTAATTCTGTAAATATGCCAGCGCCTCCTCACCACTGGACGCAACCGCTACCGAATAACCCAATCTTTCAAGCATCTGAGAAGCGATTTCCAGCTGTTGCGGTTCATCATCAACAACCAGCACCGTACCCTGACCACGCAGATCAGCCAAACCCATCTCCGGACGACGCACCACCACCTTTTCCTCACTTTTCGGCAGAGTTATGGTAAAAATAGTGCCTTGAGAAGAGCTTTCAACGCTGACTTCACCGGCATGATCCTTTACCGTATTCCAGACTATGGTCAGTCCCAGACCGGTACCGCTGCGCCCCATCACTTTACGGGAATAAAAAGGTTCAAAAATATGTTCAAGATCGGCTTCGGCAATACCCGGCCCATTATCAGTAATTTTCAACATTACCCGACCAGCCCCCGGGCTGTCGGCCGCCGGAGGCTGATTCGCAGTCGAAATAATTACGCTTCCTGATCCGTCGATAGCCTCAACCGCATTGCCGACCAGATTCATAATAACTTTCTGAATATGAATCCTGGAACATTTAACCGGCCACAAATCTGCCTCCAGTTCCGCATGCACCAGCACCTCGGGATAAAGCGAATAAAGTTTTTGAAACTCCGCTGACTCAAGATAATTTTCAATTATCATATTTAAAGAGACAGGCTCCTTCACTGTGGCCGCCCCGCGGGCGACAGTCAACAGATCAGCCACCACGGCCGCGGCCCGAAACCCCGACTCCTGAATACTCTTCAAGGGCTTTCGCAGAGGGCTCTCCGGCGGAAGTTTCATCAATAAAAGCTCTGGATAACCGGTTATACCAGCAAGAATATTATTAAGATCGTGGGCCACTCCCCCGGCCATTATCCCGATGGCTTCCATTTTTTTAGCCTTCAGCAAGGAGGTTGCAGCCTCGGCCTTCTCTTCAATAAAACGTTTTTCACGACGCAGAAAAGCATCGAGATCATCCGTCATGAGATTAAATTTTTCAGCCAACTCCTCAATTTCATCATGGCTTTTTATTGACACCTTGCGAGTAAAATCTCCTTGAGCGACCAATCCTACAGCTTCCACCAATTTTTTAATCGGCTCTGTAATACTTTTTGAAACCAGGTAGGAAGCCAGCGAACCCATCACCAGAATCAGCATAAAAATCAAGCTCACAGTCTTGATCAATTGCCATGGTACTTTCATGAATTCACGATAGGGCAGACCAACCAGAAGAGAGCACTCAAGTTCGGCAAGCGGTTCATAGAAAACAAAACTATTCAGGCCAAAAATATCCGCCCGGGCAAACCCCGACTCTAAGGCCATCGACTTTTTTAAAATATCATTATCAGCCGATTTGAAGTCGGACGCGATAACATGCTCCTGAAGAAATTCGATACGGGAAGTACCCAGCATCTGCCCCTGTGTACCAATCATTATGTAGAAACTGTTCTCATCGCACTCATGACAGATGCCATCGGCCATCAGATCGAGGGGAATCACAGCAAAGATAGTACCCATAAAGCGATCACCGTGTGCCTCCAGCGGCATAATGGCCATTTCCACCCCGGGACCCTCCAGATCCGGACTATAAGCCACTGATCCTATAAAAACTTTACCCGGCACAGCCCAGGCGCGCCTGATCAACTCATGACTATAACGGCTCTGATAATCATCAGAGATCTTGCCCCGCAAAATCCTGATCTCCTCGACACCGTATTCATCAACATAACTTATGAGGGGAAAGGAATTCTGATGACTCGCCATAAATCTCTGAAGAATACTCTCTCGTGAAGATTCGGCGTAGGCCTGCACCGGACGACTATTAGCGATGCCCTGAAGTTCTGTCGCCAGAGATTTCAATTCACTCCGCATATGATAAACAATGTCTCGGGAAACCAGCGCAAGATGCTTTTGCTGAACAATTTTCTGGTGACAAACGATAAGATAAACACTGGCCGTGCCAACCAACACAACTACCAACAGAAGTAGAGCCAGTTGAAAGAGAAAGAGTTTTTTCTGAATGGAAAATTTTTGGGATCTCAACCTCTTGACCATTGCCATCACCTCACCGATTTTTCAAGTCCTGACCTGAAGCAAACCGTGATGCAAACGCTTTGCCGCAGCTGCGACCGCCGGACAATCCTCTTTTTCTAATGCGTTCTGCAAAACCTGACTCTCCGCCTGCAACTGTTGAACCTCATGCTTGAGGTCGGCCACAACCTCGTTGATTACCGCGGCAAAACTTTTCAACGTATCCTGCTTACGAAGTCTGATAACAACAGTCAGATCACCATCACCCACGGCCTGCAGCTCTTTTTCGACCCGATACAGCGGACCGGCAATTTTTTGCGGCAGGAAGAAAGCGAGAAAAGTCCCGGCCAGCAGACTCACGAATGAACCTGATAAAACTACTGGCAGCAGGAGGTCGCTGACCCGCCTTATCTTGATATGAGCCGAATAAAAACTGGTTACGGTTTCATGCCTGGCATAGAAGAAAAGAACTGCGGCAGCCAGCACTGAACACAATATAATAACCCCGAAGATTCTGATCATCAACCATTTTTGAAACTCCCTTTCTATCGAAAGATTCAACAGCCTACGTTTGTATTTATATGCTTTCATAAAGATAAACCTCAAAAACAAGATAACAGATATCAAATACAGATACAGACGTACCAGCTGACCAAAGAAGATCAATACGTTGCATGGCAACCTTGACAAAACTGCCGGCCCTGGGCGCGAACCAGACGATAGAGATTATCACCGGCGTGCCGGACATGACAACTAATACAACTCATTTTGCCATTGGCCAGTAGAGGGTACTCTTTGGGCACCCGCATTCCCGGAGCAGGATATACATCAACCGGGTGCGACATCTCCCTGCGTACCTCTCTGTGACAGCTGAGACAGTTGCCGATTGTGGTCTGCACCTCACTAAGGAGAGACGGGTGTTTATCAACAGCACTCACAACTGAAAGATTTTTTTTCCGACCCGGAAACCGCACCGCTAAAAGCTTCAGGCAGCCTTCCGACCGGCTCCTGAAGTTCGAAAACCCCGATCGAAAGCGATAAACTCTGCGAAAGCTCAAAAAGGGCCAGATAACGACCGCCGGCGTTAAATAACTCTTTTCTGATAATGGCACAATCCCGCTGCGGCGACAGCTCCCCGGGCTCGATCCCGCCGCCATCTATATCCTTTTCAGTTGAGAGACACTGTCTGTCACTGACCATCTGCTGACCATAAAAATCTTTTGCAATCAGCATGAAATAATATTTACGATTAGTTTTGAGACCATTTAAAGTCAGTCTGTGGTTGCGGACCAGACAACCATGGGGAAAGCTTTGTCGATCCAGCTCATCAATGCCATATCTGATCTCCGAGGTCGTCGGCTTGTCGGTTTTCCAGGTGATAACGGCAGTCGTAGAAAGCCCTCTTTCAACCTTTTCCACCTTTATGTCCACTATCCTGGGGGGTTGATTATCATCCAAAAGCCGGGGAAGCTGCGCCAGCGGTAAAAATGGAACCTTTTCGACTCTGAGTAGTTCCTTGCCCTGCCATAATTCCACCAGCAAAACATCCTTCACCTCCTCTTCCGCAATGATAAAGGAGTGAGAAACGTTACTGTGAAGATGCACATCGATCACTCTGACCTGAGATTCCTGTGTCGGCAGGCCCCTGTCAGGAAAGTTTTCTCCTCCGGCGCCGACTTCCGGATTTTCCGCCGAATCTACGACATCTGCACCAGCATCTTCCAAGCAGTGACAGGAAATACACCGCCGCTCCAGACATGGCACATGAATCAGCCCCTTGAGCATATCTTTGGCAAAAACCTCCTTATGGCATTCAAGACAGGCTGAAGATTCACCCGTGTCCTCAAACGAGCCGCTGACTTCCCAAAGAAAAACGAGGAAAAGAAGAGAGAGGCTAAAAAAAAGTAATAACTTGCACCGCTTTTTTGCAGGGTTAGATATCAACCTGGAGACTCCTGATTTGGTGTTCTGCCGATCCAGTGCGGCTTTAAACTCTTTTCCGCCCTAAAAAATAGAACGAACCAACACTGAGCAGAACATTAAAACGCTATATATTCAACAACTAACAACTTTTACCGAATTAAGTTTAACCTTGGGTACACTTTTCGCTAGTTGAGCGCGCATGATTAAATGCATAATTCGAAGCTTACAGTAAACCGACCCGAAAAAGGCTGAGGCCAGAATAAACCTTAAAATTTTAAGAGAATTTTCACAATGCGAACAATTGAACAGGTCCGGATCATGAAAAAAATCCTTCTGCAGGAACTAAAGCAACTGCCGCAGACCAATCAGCTTGGATACAGTAACGAAAGCGACAGACAACGTCTGCAAAGCTGGATCGTTGACCTTACCCGCATTGAACATTCGGGTGCCATCAATGACCAGGAGAGTGAAATCGGATTGTGGTTCAAAGACGACTGCTGGAATTATCTCTGCGACTACGATATGATGGTAGAAGAATTTAAAGAGTATGAAGAAATCCTGCGCCTGACCGCTCAATTTAAAGTATAAAAATAACTCAGCCGGAGGCAACCATCCGCAAAGATCTCTTATCTGAATAGGATCCCGATTTCGGAGCAAAACCAACAACCCGATTGCGACCACTCTTTTTAGCCTCATACATAGCCAGATCAGCGTGTTTAATTAAAGAATCGCAGTCATCGCTGTCTCCGGGAAACTCAGCCACCCCGAAACTCATAGTCACGGAAACTCGCCGTCCCTGAGCTTGAAAATTATTGGTCGCAATCGCCTGACGCATTCTCTCCGCCACTTCCAGAGCATTCTTTTTACCTGTTTCCGGCAGAATGACAACAAACTCTTCTCCGCCGTAACGAGCCACGACATCAGACTTTCTCAGTCGCGCAATGATCTTAACATTCTCCACCTTGGCGACCAATAACTGCCCAATCTCTCGCAGAACATAATCACCAAAAGGATGACCGTAGCCGTCATTAACCTTCTTAAAATAATCAATATCACAAAAAATCAGCGAGAGATGCGTCTGCTGTCGCCTGGCGCGATCAAGCTCTTCGGCCAAGCGGGCACTGAAATAACGGGTATTGTAGAGACCCGTCAAAAAATCCGTCAAGCTCAACTCTTCCAGGCGCTCGAGTTCATCGACAATTCTTCGACCTTCACAACACTTTGTCAGATCAAAAAAATTACGCAGCTGTTCAACCTGGGCTCGGTTTTTCGCCAGTTCACTCTCAATTTTTTTCTCATAGAACTCGGCCAGATCGCGTTGTGAGACAATGCCAACGATTTCCGAGCCTTTCAGCACCGGCAGATGCCTGATGTTATAAACTTTCATTTTCATATAAACAGCGTTAAAAGACTCATCGGCGTTGACGGTGATGGGTCTTTTCGTCATAAAACGGGAAACCGGCTGCCGCAGCAAAGCTTCATCGCGAAACTCATCGACCAGGGACAGCAAATCCCTCTCTGTAAAAATACCAGCCAACATCTGATCTTCGACCAGCAAAATTGCGCCGATCCTGCGTTTCCGCATCATGCTGATAACGCTGCACAAACTAGCCGAAGACTCCATAACCACCGGATCAACAGTCATCCATTGCTCTATACGATTACAATCCAAATTCATCAAACCGGCATCCATAAATTAAAACTTTAAGTAAAATAATGCTACGATAATAAACACCCACAAACTTCAGCAATTTTGAACGTTGAAAACACAGCAACTATCAAGCCATATATACGGGTTTTTTTTTGCAAAGAAAGCTCTTACGCAGCCAGAAGTCTCCCCTGAGCGTTATCTCCCCTTTTACAGCCATATCATTCAACAGCTGCGACAAAAAACACAAGGAACCCTGAAAACATTTTGCAACAAAAAATAAACCTATAATTTCAAACAGTTACAAGCGAAAAAGAATTGAAAAGTTGGCACTATCTATGCAAATTGTCCATTTAACAGATTAAATCTATTCTCATTACTTGCAAAGACTTACAGCGGAGGGAGAAGTGACATGAAGACCATCGAAAATATCAAACTAATGAAGAAAGTCCTGATCAATGAATTAAATCAACTACCCAAAGAAAACGCTTTCGGCGACACCAATGACTCCGATCGCGAGCGCCTGCATGGCTGGATTATTGACCTGACCTATATCGAGAATTTCGGCCACGTTTGTGATGAAACAAGCGAGGTCGGTTTCTGGTTTAACGATGAGTGCTGGACCCCGCTTTGTGACTATGAAAATGCCATCAGAGATTTCGCCGAGCACGAACAGCTCCTGCGCTATGCCGCTTGGCTTAACATGTAAAATAGAACATCAGCACCGGCTTTGGCTCCGGTGTTTTCCAATTAAAAAAAGGGTCGGTTCTTGACTTTACACATCGAA
>JAFGVI010000033.1 GCA_016938065.1 Deltaproteobacteria bacterium
GGGCTTTCTTAGCTGATCGCCTTCTCGGATCCCTTGATGCAGAGATCTTTAACGATGTCGAGGAAGCTTGGATTGAAGAAGCCGAGCACCGTTACCTGGAATATGAAAAGGGTAATCGGACTGTGGTTGAGTCCCGGGCTGTATTTTCTGAAGCGGATCTGATTTTAAAATGACACCTGTTGTTTTTGACCCTGCCGCAAAATCTGAGTTTTTGGAGGCTGTGCGTTATTATGAAGAATGCCAAGCTGGTCTTACTGGAGATTTCTCGCAAAGCTGGCGTTGCTATGTGACTTAATCTCTGCTTATTAAAGTTACGTTTAAATTAAACGTTACAAAGTCACTCCCGCTGGAAGGCGGACTCTGAAAGCCACGGGTCTTATTCCCTTAATTTACAGGCAGTTCTTATGAAAAGTTATCGAACTACAAAAGAATCAATTGTTTCCGTATCAGGTAGCTCTAAAAAGCGATCATTCGTCACCGAACGTAGTGTATTCCTTTTCTGGGCGTTTCTTTGTATAATTGTACTTTACTTGCAATTCCCTGCGACTCTTTATGGTATCGAGCACAAATATCTATCGGCCGAAGTTGAATATGGCTATCATTTTCATCAATGCACTGGACTCGATGCCTTTTACACAGATTTCGCTGGTAGGTTCGTTGATGTTGTTCTCGATATAGACATAAATAATAAGTTTTGGAAATTTTATACCGTATATAGTGTCTCGCCTTCTTATTGTGAGGATTGGATAGTTTTGAGTGAGGAAAGCTCAAATCCTAATATTCTAAAAGGAACATACAACTTTCAACGCAGTATTGAAGATGGCGATTTTTTGCAGACTGATGCTGCTATCGTAAATTTGATTTTAAATAAAACTACAAATAAAGGCATCATAACAATTGATTCGGAATCAGACGCCAACCAAATACATTGGATTATGGGATGGTTTTGCTATGGTGTAGTGCAAGAAAGAGAGTTTGTATCTAAAGAATTTTTCATAGAACCAGAAGATAAGCCAATTATTACCAAGCAATCCTGTGAATATGAAGGTCTTTTTATCGAAAACATTGATGTAGAAAATCAGTACTCAGTAGAGGTGGATTGGCAAGGTACAACTCCAGGCACAATTGAATTTGATCTAAATGGCAAAATATATACGGTGACAGCCACAGAAACCGGCGGCAGCTATAACTTCGATATGGGTTCTGATTTTATTCCCAATGCTCAGGTTTTAGGTAACGCGCTTGAAGTCGTAGCAATTTCGGATAGCGGTGCCAGATCAGACCCGGTTGAGTTTAATCCCATTGTCGTACCTTGTCCCATCTGGTTAACTCCATTCACAAATTTTGGCACATTTTCTCCCGATCCTCCGCGAAATATCTACGATTTCGCTTATCCTGAAAAACCATTTAAAGCGACAGTCGCAGTACCTGATTTCATACCGGTCTTTGGAGGAGAAACCGGTCTGACTAATTCACAGATTAAAATAAAAGAGACTTTTCATCTTTCCGGGCTGGGAGAGTTTGAAGTTGGTGGAGAATCGGGATTTGTCATAGCTGGTAAAAAAGCTGCAATTTCGATTGCCGGTAACGGCAGTTGTAAATATACCCCCGGAGAAGGATTTGACCTGATCTCTTTGGGGGCAAGACTTGGTCTCGACATAACGCTCAGTGAAAAGTCTAAACCATTACTGTCTCTGATTCCTGGCCTGGGGGCACTGACTTATATCCCCGGTATCAAGCACATTGTGAAAAAGGCGGTTGTCGGTTACGAACTACCAGTTAATTTCTCTTTGGGTATCTCTTTTATTGACATAGTTGACGGCCTTGCTTTTGAAAACACAGAAGCGAACGCAACTATTCCTGCAAAGGTCTTCGCCAAAACTGATTTTGATGATGTTAAACTGGAGCTTTTTGCCAGTGGTATCCTTGCTTCCACTTTTCAGTTCCCAGAGAACCCCGGTTACCTTAAAGAACTATCGGCAGTTTTAGAAGCAGGGCTTGAGATACAATTTTTTCTTTTTAGTTACAAACCCACCGTCAAGCATAAATGGTCGTACCCGAGCAAATCGTCTTTTTTTAGAACATCTCTGGATAACATGGACATCAGCCCACAGCCTGTAAAACCGGAGTTCATTAAATATGGCCCCTATATGCGGCCAGTGAATAGTCGCAGTGAATCACTTGCTAGCAATCCCCAAATAGAAACCATTTTGGAGAATGTCTATCGTTACTGCGAACCCTCAGTAAGTGAAACTGACGGACTGACAATGCTAACCTTTGTTTCGTATGATGTTAATGATCCGCTTTTGCAAAACACAGAAATATATTACACCAAGAA
The DNA here is from genome assembly GCA_016938065.1 of Deltaproteobacteria bacterium. GTDB lineage: Bacteria > Desulfobacterota > Anaeroferrophillalia > Anaeroferrophillales > Tharpellaceae > Tharpella. Next base: position 2,339 of record JAFGVI010000033.1, read on the forward strand.
CGATGGCTCGGGCTTTACCCCTCCTCAACCCATCTTAAATGATACGAGGGCCGATTTTGCTCCTCAAGTGGCGATTACCTTTAATGCCTCTGATATTGTTGCAAACAACGATAAGGCAGTAGCAGTTTGGCAACGAGTCAAAGATGAAAACTTTCCTGAAGATGGTGACCTGACTACGATGCTTGCTGATTTAGAGATTGTTTTTTCGGTCTATGATCCGGGTACCGGAGTGTGGACTGTGCCGGTTGAGATTACCGACAATAATCATCTCGATCATCATCCTATCCTCAAACGTAACAATAATGGAGAACTGCTGTTGGTTTGGGAAAGCAATACCGGCAATGAGCTTTTTGCAACCCCTGAATCACCTAGCACCATTCAGTTTTGCATCTGGGACGGAAGCAACTGGAGTAGCCCCGCAACCGTTATGAATAACGTAGTCGGAGCCTATGATCTGGATAACGCATTCTGGGCTGAAGGAGCAATGCTGGTATGGTCTCAGGATAATGATCTAGACCCTGACACCGATACGGATCAGGAAATATGTTTTTCTTTTTTTGAGCGCAATACCTCCACATGGTCTGTTCCGGTTCAGTTAACTGATGATAACATTGCAGACGATCGTCCTCGTGTTGTTTGTAAGCAGGCAAGTGGGCCTCTCGATCTTTTATGGCGTCACGGGGAGAATATTGTCCAGTTGACCGATCTAGTCGGGGGCCAGTTTCAAAATGTGCGCTTTGATGAAGCCAATGATTCAGGAATTATGAACTATCGTATTGCTTCTGATAGCAGCAACAGGCTGGTAATGACCTGGCTTTGCCAGGATCAAGATGGGCCTAATATCTACTACAGGGCCTATGATCGTGAAAACAATTGCTGGAGCTATGACAAACGTTTTACCGACGATCTGGCTATGGAGAAAATAGGCCAACCGGTTTTTTCAAACTCCGATGCTTTATTGCTCGCTTATGATTCAGCCGAAATTGAATTAGTCAGTAAGACGATCGAGGTTGATGGAGAAAACTTTACTATTGATGAATATGCTCAGCAAGGTCGTAACGACCTCAAACTTTTAACCTACAACCTTGAAAAAGATCTTGGGTTTATAAGCAACAGTTTAACATTCGACCCCGATCCTGTTCCTGATGAGCAAACCACAATCACAGCCAGTGTCTGCAATCTTGGAGACTTTACAATTGAAAGTGTAAAATTTGCATTTTACGACGGCGACCCAAATAACGGCGGAACTATCATTGGGACAATACAAGAAGTGCCCGGCGGCCTAGATTCCGGTGATATCTATGACGTGTCGGTAAGCTGGCAGGTTCCGGATGACAACCAGTCACACACTGTGTATGCCGTAGTTGATCCCGAAGGGACAATTACTGAAAGCGATGAAAGCAACAATCAAATTGAATCAAGCATTTTACAGCCGGATCTGCAAATTGTTTCGGCAATCGCCAGGGCGAACCGATTTGGCAGCATTGACCTGGAAGCTACTATTACAAATACCGGACAGACCCTGGCAATGAATTTTGCCGTTGATTTCTGTCTTAACTCTTCCAGTGGTACCCAATTGGCATCGAAAAATGTTTTGTTTGTCCAAGGCGGTTCAACCATCCAGGTAGCCCTTGACTGGGAAGGTGACGGAAGCATGATATCCGCTGGAGTCGATAGGGTTGTTGTCGTAGTTGATCCAGCAGACAATGTAGAGGAAAGTAATGAAAACGACAACGAGGCACCAATAAACTTTGTCATCGGAGTAGCTGGCGCCGAAGTTGCGAAACCAATTTATGTCTCAAAAGATATCAACAGCGAAAAAAGTCCACATTTTACCACTATTCAGGCTGCTATGGATTCTATAACGGAAAACAGCAATGTGTTGATTGCTGCCAACATCTACGATGAAGATTTAGAGATTGATATTTCTGTACCGGCATCTCTGGATTGCGGTTATGATGAAGGTTTCAATAACAAAACTGGAGATGTTATCCTAAATGGTTGCCTGACGATAAATTCTGGTGGCTTGACCATTAACGGCTTGACGATTGGATGTTGCCAATAATAGACTCGCTAACCTTTGGCGATGTGAACCTTTCAGTTAAAGATTGCCACAGGAATGATAAATCTGCATCGGTAACCTCCTAAGGTTAGGGTTATCTGCGACTATCTTCAGTAAGCTGCGACGAACTTCAGGAAAGGTCATGGTAAAACGACTGCAACAGGAGTTGGCCGGAGAAGAGCGGTTTACGGCTGCCTTTCTCCTGGGTTCGGTCGTGCGTAGCCAGCTGCGTTCGGGCAGTGATGTGGATGTCTCCATACTGTTGCAGCCGGGAACCAGTTTCAGTTCGTTTGAGAAAATCGATCTGGCGGTCAGGCTGGGTGAACTTTGTGGCCGCGAGCTTGATATTGGCATTCTCGAATTCCGAAACCTGGTCTATGCCCGTGAAGCCTATCTGGCCGGAGAATGTATTTACTGTCGAGATGTTTTCGCAAAAGACCTGTTCGGAGCCACCATTCTTGGTCTGTACGCCGCTTTGAAATGGTGCCGCAAAGTGGCCGAAGATGCCTATAGAAATTGATGATGTCATGCTCAATAAGGCGGCTATCATTGAACGGTGTATTAAACGTATTCACGAAGAGTACGCGGCCAATCCCGCTCTGGATAATTACACGCATGTTGATGCCATGACTCTGAACATTGAGCGGGCCTGTCAGGCCTGTATAGATCTGGCGATGCATCTTATCTCGGCACATCGTTTAGGAATGCCTCAATCCTGCAGTGATGCTTTCGCATTACTGACCCAAAATGACCGTAATCTATAAAAAACTTGAAATGACCATGTGGGCGATGACCGGTTTTCGCAATGTTGCACTTCACTAGTATCGGACGCTGGATATGGAAATTCTGCAGTACATTGCCGAAAAAGGCTGGCGTGATTTTCAGGATTTTTGTGAAAGATTAGGACTCAGAATTATTGTTATATAGGGTCGGGTTGTTCCTCTTCGGAGAACCTGCATAGGCCCCACAAAACCTAATTCGTCTCCGCTGCAATCCATTCCAACTGTTTTCTATTAAAAATCATAAATTTATATGCTGATCAGTGTTTACTTTTAAGGTACTGTGTCCTTCTTGTGAGCAATGGTGTTATAGCTGCCCCCGACGCAATCAGGAGGCCGACCACGGCAAAGCCGTGGTCGAAATGGCCGGCATCGCCGCATAAGCCGATAACATAGGGGACGATGCCGCCGCCGATGAGGAAAGCCAGTGAGACCGTCATGGCGACCGCGAGGTTGCGGGATTCAGTCGGGACGCTGGCGGAGAGCATGGCGAACCCGGCCGGGAAAAAGGCTACGGCTAAAAGGGGTTGCAGAAAAACCATAATTCTGGCTAATATCTGAGCTTCTTCGGGAACCATGCCCAGGGTGAACGTGATGACTCCGGTAATGCTCAAAACTACAATCAGCGTGCGTTTGGCACCAATGCGGTCGGTGGCCCAGCCGCCCAGGAAAACCGTGATTATGGTAAATCCCCGCGATAGGCTGATCAGGGTGTTGGCCGTTTCCTGGGGCATGCCGAAATAGCTGACGAGATAGGCCGGCAGCATATTGAAAAGACCCATGGTAGAAGCAATGCCGAGGGCAAAGAGATAGACCATGATCCAGAGGGTCGGAAGGGCGAGCAGGTTGCGGAAGGTTTTTAATTTCGGGGCTTCTCCGCGGAAGTTTCCCGCCGAGCCGAGTTTGAGAAATAGCAGTCCGAGAACAATTGCGATGATTCCCGGGGAGCCCAGAACCAGGCGCCAGGAAAAGTGGGGCAGCATCAGAGCGGCAATCAGCGGTGCCATCGTAAAAGCCAGGTTGGGGGCCAGCTCATGGATCGCCAGGGCTTTGCCCCAATGCTGTTCAGCGATCATAGTGGTTAAAATGGCGATGGCGCTGGGTAGGTAGGGCCCGCTGCTGAGCCCCAGGAGTAGGGCGGTCAGGCGCAGCGTGGCGAGGCTCGGGCTGGCGGCACCCAGCAGTAGCACAAGACCCGCGGCAATGCCGCTGCCGGCCAGAACCTGGCGATGGGAGAAACGGGCCGAAAGAAAACTTGAGCCTAAAAGGGCTGTGAAATACCCGCTCGAGAGATAGACAAAAAGTGATGCGGCGGCGGCATGGCTGATCTTCAGCTCCTCTTCGATGGCCGGCAGGAGCGGGGCCAGGAGAATCCGGGCGAGAAAGTTGAATAAGAAGAGCGTTGTCAGAAAAAGAACCCAGGGCAGTCGGCTTTTGAAAGAGGTGGTTGATTGCGTGCTCAAGGCTTAGAGTCCTTATGATATTTGTCGGTTCTGGTTCTGTTCAAATGATGAAGCTGCAGGAGGAAAAAAGGAGGGAAGATAATGGCTCATAAAACTCTCAAGTCAGGATATGCGGAGCTCTCTGAGCGTCTGAACCGTTTTCCGCAAGGGGCGCCGGTTTCAGAGCTGCTCTTTAAAATTCTTAAGGTGTTGTTTAATGAGCGCGAAGCCGCTTTGGTTTCGCAACTGCCGATTAAACCTTTTAAAGCTGAAAAAGCCGCCGCGGTCTGGAAACTGGAGCTTAATGCCGCCCGTAAAATCCTCGATCATCTGGCGGATCGGGGCCTGCTGGTTGATCTCGAAGAGAAAGGTGAAACTTTCTACGTGCTGCCCCCGCCGATGGCCGGTTTCTTTGAATTTTCCCTGATGCGGATTCGCAGTGATATTGATCAGAAATATCTGAGTGAACTCTTTTATCAATATCTTAATGTCGAAGAAGATTTTGTTCGCGAACTTTTTGTGCAGGGCGAGACCCAGCTTGGTCGCACCTTTGTTCATGAACCGGCGCTGTCCACCGATAATGCTCTCTATGTCCTAGACTATGAGCGGGCCACTGAGGTTATCAGGACGGCCAGTCATATGGCCGTAGGCCTCTGTTACTGTCGTCACAAAATGGAACATTTGGGCAAGGCCTGCAAGGCACCGCTCGATATCTGCATGACCTTCAACACCACCGCCGCTTCACTGATCAAACACAATATCGCTCGCTCGGTTGAGGCCGAGGAGGGGCTTGATCTTCTGCGGCAGGCTTACGAATATGACCTGGTGCAGTTTGGTGAAAATGTCAGAGAACAGGTCAACTTTATTTGCAACTGCTGCAGTTGCTGTTGTGAGGCGATGATTGCGGCCCGGCGTTTCGCCTTTCTCAATCCGGTGCATACAACCAATTTTCTGCCCGAGATTAAGCCTGAAGAGTGTACGCTCTGCGGTAAATGTGTTAATGTCTGTCCGGTTCAGGCCCTCTCTCTGGTCAGTGCCAATGATCCTCAAGATAAAAAGAAAAGAGTGGTGCGATTGCAGGAAAAGCTCTGTCTCGGCTGCGGCCTTTGCGTGCGGGCCTGCAGCGATAAGCGAATTGTTTTGAAGTCGCGGCCCCAGCGGGTGATTACGCCGCGGGACGGCACCCATCGCGCCGTGGTTATGGCTCTGGAAAGAGGCCAGCTTCAGAATCTTATCTTTGACAACCGCCTGCTCTGGAACCACCGGGCTCTGGCAGCAGTGCTCGGGGTGATTCTGAAATTTCCGCCGCTGAAAAAAGTGCTGGTCAGCCGTCAGCTGAAATCGCGTTATCTGGAGGCTCTGCTTCAGCGTCTTGATGTCTGAATGGATTTTTCTGTCGCGTCTGGAAGAAAATCAGGTCGCTGCGGCTGTCTTTGCATGTGAGTGCAAAACATAGCATGAGGTTTGGGCAAGAGTAAAGAAAAAGCCCCAATTTTTTTGCTTCGCCTGGAGGTCGGCTGTCAGTTTTGCAATATTTTTTTACAGTGCCGGCTTGTTTTTCTTGAAAATGGGAGTATGGTGTTATAGAGGTGAGCACAGCTGAGTTGTCACTTGCTGTTTTATTGAGACGGCGCGGTTGCTTGTCCGCGCTTTTTCCTTACGGTTACCGGATGGTGGCCTTTTTTAATTTATGCAGATAGTTGTTAATGAGCAGAACTGTCAAGTTGCATCCCAGATCGGTCTTTTTGCCGTGTGTGCGCTCAGGAAACCGGATGCTGATCTGATTTTACTTAACGGTTGTCCGGTTACGGTTGATCAGCCCCTCAAAGATGGCGACCGGGTTGTTCTGCTCCGCTGTGGAGAGGCACCGACCGGGGCTGAATTGGAAGCCGTGATGGTTTCTCGGCATACGCCGGAAGTGCACTTTAAAGTAAAAAACCGTTGTGTCGGTATCGCCGGCGTCGGGGGACTGGGCTCCAATATCGCAGTTGCTCTGGCCCGGGTCGGGGTCGGAAGATTGGTAGTGGCTGATTTTGACTTGGTTGAACCGTCCAATCTCAATCGCCAGCACTATTTTATTGATCAGATTGGTCTGCCGAAGGTGCTGGCTCTGCAGGAGATTCTTAAGCGGGTCAGTCCGGCTATAGGGGTTGAGGCGATTCATGAAAAGATTACCGGCGCCAATTTATGCACCCATTTTTCTGCAGTCGATGTGATGGTTGAAGCCTTCGATGAGGTTGAGCAGAAAACCATGCTGATCAGCCACTTTTTAAGTAACTTTCCGCATATCCCATTAGTTGCGGCCTCAGGGTTGGCCGGTTATGAACCGGCCAACCGCATTACGACCCGCAGGGTGGCGAAAAATCTCTATGTTTGCGGTGATGGTGAAAGTGTTGTGCAGCCGGGTTTGAGCTTGATGGCGCCCCGGGTCGGAGTTGCCGCTCACCATCAGGCCAATGCGGTTTTAAGATTACTGCTCGGCGAAGAGCCTTGAGGGGAGAGCTATGCACCTGTCGATCAACGGTCAGTCTCGGGAATTTCCGGAACCGCTTACGGTTCTGCAACTGCTGGTTTTTTTGGAATTGATTCCGGAGCGTATTGTGGTTGAGTTAAACCGGGAAATCCTGACAGCTGACCGGTATGCCGGTATTAGTTTGCAAACTGGCGATAAGTTGGAGCTGATAGAGTTTGTTGGTGGCGGATGAGAAAAAAATTAAAACTTACAGGATATTATTATGGATAATTTGATAATTGCGGGACGCTCTTTTAACTCACGGCTTCTGGTCGGGACGGGTAAATTCGCTTCCAATCAGGCCATGGTTGCGGCGCTGGAAAATTCCGGGGCGGAAATAGTAACCGTGGCCCTGCGTCGGGTTGATATCGACAATCCCGCCGATTCACTGCTTTCACACATCGACCGCAAGCGTTATCTGCTGTTGCCGAATACCAGCGGCGCCCGTGATGCTGAAGAGGCGGTGCGCCTGGCCCGGATGGCGCGGGCGGCCGGTTGTGAGCCCTGGATTAAACTTGAAGTTACGCCCGACCCATATTATCTGCTTCCCGACCCGATTGAAACTTTGAAAGCGGCAGAAATTCTGGTTAAGGATGGTTTTGTCGTCCTGCCCTATATGCCGGCCGATCCGGTTCTGGCCCGGCATCTGGAAGAGGCCGGTGTCGCCACCCTGATGCCACTTGGGGCTCCGATCGGCACTAATCGCGGGGTCAGAACCCGCGATCTGATTGCCATAATCATTGAGCAGGCAACCCTGCCGGTGGTCGTCGATGCCGGACTTGGCGCGCCATCGCATGCCGCCGAAGCGATGGAGATGGGGGCCGATGCCGTGCTGGTCAATACGGCGCTGGCCGATACGCCCGATCCGGCAGCGATGGCCCGGGCTTTTTGTAAAGGGGTGGAAGCCGGGCGCGAAGCCTATCTCGCCGGGCTTGGCCCGCAGCGCCAAAAAGCGCAAGCCTCAAGTCCCTTGACTGGTTTTCTGAGGAATAACTGATGAGTTTTCTACAGCAGCTTCAGCAATACCCGCAGACGCAATGGCGCGAGCAGATTCTGGCGACCACTCCGGCGCAGATTGATCAGGCCTTGCGCCGGTCGCGGTTGAGGGTCGAGGATTTCGCCGCGCTGCTGTCGCCGCAGGTCAGCGATGCTCAGCTGGAAGCGATGGCTGCCGCCGCTCATGCGATTACCAGTCGGCGTTTTGGCCGCATTATTCAGCTTTATGCACCGCTTTACCTCTCGAACGAATGTCACAATGGCTGTAAATATTGTGGTTTTAATGCCGGCAATAAGATGGCCCGGAGAACCCTGTCGCTGGCTGAAATAGAAAAGGATGCTCTGGTGCTGCGTAACCAGGGTTTTCGTCATCTGCTGCTCTTGACCGGCGAGGCGCCGAAGGTGGCCGGTATTGATTTTCTGGAGGCGGCGATCGCCAGGATCAAACCGCTCTGCGGTTCGATCTCGATTGAGGTTTTTCCCATGGATTTTGCCGGCTATGAGCGCATGGTCGCGGCCGGGGTCGATGGCTTGACTGTCTATCAGGAGACTTATGATCTTGAGCTATATCGGGAACTGCATCCTTACGGCCCGAAAAGTAATTACAACTTTCGTTTAGAGGCTCCGGAAGCGGCCGGCAAAGCCGGCCTGCGCCGGATCGGGGTTGGAGCCCTGCTCGGTTTAGGCGATTGCCTGACCGATGTTTTCTATACAGGTCTGCATGCTCTCTATTTGGCCCGGCGGTTCTGGCGGACGCAGGTGACGATCTCCTTTCCCCGGTTACGTCCGGCCGAAGGCGGTTTTCAGCCGCGCAGTCTGGTTTCCGATCGCCAGCTGACCCAGTTTATCTGCGCTTTGCGTCTGCTGATTCACGATGCCGGACTGATTTTGTCAACTCGGGAAAAGGCTGAGTTGCGTGACAATCTGCTGCCCTTGGGAATCACCCAGATGAGTGCCGGTTCCTGTACCGCTCCGGGCGGCTACAGTGACAGGAGCGACGATGGTCAGCAGTTTGAAATCAGCGATCATCGTACCCCGGCCGAGATAGCCGCACTGCTGGCCGCGCGCGGCTATGAAGCGGTCTGGAAGGATTGGGATAATGCCTTTCTTGAGCGTACGGCCTGATTAAGGGCCGCGGCTGCACTTTTGTACTCTACAATTCTCCGCTATGGCTGATCAGTAATGGATCGTAAGAGAGGGTATTCTCATCCAGAAGTCCCAGCTTCTTTTCCAGAATATTTCTGTAATTATTAATTCTTTCGACGTAAGCCACGGGCTCCTGGCCGCGGGCATAGCCGCGCTTCAAGTTTTTATAATATTTTTTCTGACTCAAAAGGGGCAGGATATCCTTCAGGGTTGCCCAGCGGTCGGGGTTTTTATTTAATGATTTGGCCAGTTGCCGGGCGTCATGAATATGGCCCATGCCGACGTTGTAGGCCGCCATGGCGACATTGCGGCGATCATTTTCCGGGTAAGACGCAGGCACCCGGTCAAAGAGCTGACGCAGATAGTGGGCTCCTCCTCTGATACTTTCCTCGACCTGCAGGCGGTCCCTGACGCCAAGCTGGTAAGCGGTGGTCTGGGTCAGCATCATGATGCCGCGGACGCCGGTAGGGCTGGTTGCCAGAGGGTTCCAGTGCGACTCCTGGTAGGACTTGGCAGCCAGCAGGGTCCAGGGTATTGAAAATTTACGGCCGTATTTTTCAAAAATCGGGCGGTAAACGGGCAGCAGGGTTTTTATCCGCCGCAAAAAAATTTTGATGTCGACGTAGTCAAAGGTTGATGCATGTCCGTAGTAGACTTCATTTAAAGCCTCAAGGTTGCCGTTTTTTTTGAATTTTTCAAACCAGCGATAGAGTTCTTTCTGCAATTCGTATCTTTTTGCGTTGAGGAGCCAGGCGAGCGGCTGCTGTTCGCCGACAGGAAAGGCGACTTCCAGCTCGGGATAGTAGCGGCGGTTTACCTCGAGAATATTAGAGTTGGTGATGGTGCAGGGGAGCTCTTTGCGCCAGACTTTTTCGAGGAGTTGATCGGCGCTGTAATCATCGGTTGTCTGCCATTTAAGTTCCGGCCATTCTTGACTCAGTTTGAGCAGACGTTCTTCGTAATTGCTGCGGGCGGTCACGACCAGATCAAAATTTTTCAGATCTGCGATGTCCTGCGGGTGGGCGCTGTTTCGGCGGTAGACCAGCTGTTGCTGGACCATGCGATAGTCGGGTCCGAAAATAAAGCGTCTGGATTTCTCCGGGGTTCGGGTCAGGCCGCCGGCGGCAATATCAGCCCGGTTTTCGGCAATTGCCGCCAGCATTTCGCTGATGGAGTCGACGACCTTGATTTTGAGTTTGAGCCCCTGTTCTTTGGCGAAGGCGCGAACCATGTCGTATTCGAAGCCCGTTTCACCTTCCGGGCCGTGGTAGTAAGCGGTCGGGATGTTGCGGGTCAGGACGGTCAGCGTGCCGGGTTTCAGGGTGAGCGAGGTGAGTTTCAGTTTGTCAGTGGGAGTGGAAAAATCGCATCCCGTCAGCGCAAGACTTAGCGGATAGAGCAGCAGAAGGGCCGCCCTTAAAGATAGAAGGGTTTTTCTGAAAGGTTCCGGGGGCAAGTTTGCTGGTCTCTGCATGGATTGTAATATAGTCGAAAGCGCTGACGATGACAATTGGTTTCAGTTGCCGATTTGCTTGCTGTGCTGATTTCGGCTCAGGAATGGAGTCAGCTTTGCTTGCCAGAGCCCTGATTTTTCCTGAGGTCGCAGGGTTGCATGAGCCGGACTGGTTGAGGGTAGGTCGAGCAATATAAGCTTCTGCCACAGTTGCGGATCGCGGCGCAGGAAATGAGTTGTAAAGGATTGTCGGGCCTTGCGGCCGTTAAAGGCGATGGCTTCAAGTTCCGGGTGGCGCCGGTAGAAATATTTAATATTGTTGGCTTTTTCGCTACTGTTGACAATGTTGCCGTCGAGGCTGCCGGGGCGGATGCAGTTCTCGATTACATCCCAGAGACTGATGTGCTTTTCTCTGATAATCTGCAGACGTTCCTGATATTCTATAGTTGAATCAATCCCCAGAAGTTCGCCTATGATGAACCAGAACGTATTGCGGGGATGGGCATAATACTGCTGGCGCAGGAGCGATTCTTGGCCCGGCATTGAGCCCAGAATAAGGAGCCGGGTTACCGGTGCCTCTATGAGCGGCAGTCCGCGGATGAACTTTGCTGCCATTTGCTGATGATATCCTTGCCGTAGTGCTGTTTGAATGAAGTGACAATTTCTGCAAACGGAATATCGGAATTATCGCCTCGGTCCCTGATGTATTCGACAAAAAGTTTACCGTCCAGGTCTGCAGCCGGGAGCAGAGCATCGCGACGGCCATCGAAGTCATTCGCTCGCACCCTGATTTTTGCAAACATTTCGCGGTTGAAGGTCGGGGCTAACTTGAGCCACTGATTTTCGATCAGGACGCCGCTGTAACAGTGAAATAAAAACAGATTACCCATGATGTCGGTCAGTTTCCGGGGCGCTTTGTGGTTTTTGATGTCGGCAAAGTAGAGTTTAGCGGGGATTTTGAGAATGCGCAGCATGGCCGTAAATAGTGAAGCTTTGGGGATGCAGAAACCTTCGCCTCTCTGCAGAATAGTGCTGGCCAGATAATCTTCCGGTTCAGAAAATGAGGTGTAGGGATTATATCTGATCTCGTCGCGGACAAAAAAGAAGAGGCTTTTGACCTGTTCGCGGATATCGCTGATGCCGGCAGTCAGGGTCAGCGTGCGCTGGCGCAGGTCCTGGTTGCTGAGGTCGAGAAAAGAGGTTTCCTGTAAATAGAGAGAGTGATCCATGATTATCCTTGGGTTCCGGTCAAGCGGTCAACCTGGTTGGTGATGAGACCCTGGAGCTGCCGTAGGTGTTCAGAAAAATTTGCCCTTTTTGCGTTTGTATATCAGTTGTCGCCGGGTTTGTAAATATTCAGCTTTGAACGTTTTTTTGTCAGTGAAGATCATATGCCGGTTGTAAGCCTGGTTGTTTTTACCCGTTATCCGCGCTCCGGTCAGACGAAAACTCGCTTGATTCCGCTGTTGGGTGCGGATGGTGCGGCCCTTGTTCAGAGGCTTATGACCGAACAGGTTGTGGCCACGGCCCGGCAATTTGCCCGTTTACCCGGCCGCAGGTTGAAGGTTTGTGCGACCGGTGCCGCTTTTCGCGATCTGGGTTTGTGGCTCGGTTTTGATCTTGACTATTGCGATCAGGGTGACGGCGATTTGGGGCAGCGCCTGGCGCGGGCGGTAAGCACCGCTCTGGCTTGCGGGGCAGCTTCGGTTATTGTGGTTGGCGCTGATTGCCCGGATCTTTCCTTGGCTTATCTTGAGCGGGCTGAAAAAGCGCTGGCGGCGGGGGTAGATCTGGTTTTGGGCCCGGCTCTGGATGGCGGCTACTATCTGATCGGAATGAGCAAGTTTGATTCCTCCCTCTTTACCGACATTCCCTGGGGGACGGCAAAGGTCTTATCCGCGACTTTAAAGGTGGCCGGGCGGGCCGGCTGGCAGGTTCGGCAATTGCCTCCCCTGGCTGATATTGACCGGCCCGAGGATCTTGAGATCTGGCGAAAAGAGGCGGTGCCGCGGCTCAGCATCGTGATTCCGGTCTTGAATGAGGCTGACAATCTCCCTTTTACCCTCAAACGGCTCAGGCTTGCTCAGTTTCGCGGCATTGTCGAGGTGATTGTTGTTGATGGCGGCAGTACGGATGACTCTCTGCTGGTTGCTGAACGTGCCGGCTGCCGGGTTTTGTCCTGTGCCGCCGGCCGCGGCCGGCAGATGAATGCCGGGGCACGAGCGGCCCGGGGCCGGTATCTGCTCTTTCTTCATGCGGATACACTTCTGCCGCCCGATTATCTGCCGCTTATCTGTTGCTGTCTGTCACGGCCCGGGGTCGCGGCCGGAGCTTTTTCTCTGGCTCTTGCGGATGGGCGCTCCTCTTTTCGCCTTCTCGAAAAGTTTATTTCCTGGCGGAGTCGCTTGCTGGGGTGGCCCTACGGCGATCAGGCTTTCTTTCTGGAGCGCTCCCGGTTTGAGCAGGTCGGTGGCTTCTGGGAGGAGGAGCTGCTTGAAGATGTCGAGCTGCTGCGAAAAATCAGGCGGGAAGGTCGTGTGGTTGTTCTCTCGTCCGTCGTCGTAACCTCGGCCCGACGCTGGCTTCAGTTAGGCATTTTTTGGACGACGCTTATTAATCAGCTGGTCATGTCGGGCTATTTTCTGGGTCTGCCGCCTGAATATCTGGCAAGACTCTATCGCGCCGCGCCATTTTGCCGGCGTTTGAATATTTTCCCCGGGGATTAACGTCCTTCCGGCCGGCATCGTCTATCTACAATGGTTTTCAGCTGACAAGCTCCACGTTGCCCTTCGGGTAAGTATTGGTTGACTTTTGGGGTCTGTTTTTCTATAATCAGCAGCATTTTTTTGCGGCGTAGAAATATCTGAATTTTAAGGGAGAATGCTGATGCGCTCTGTTGTGGTTGCCGGTGCTGCCGGCCGCATGGGTAAACGGCTTGTCGATCTGGTTAATGCTCAGGCGGAAGCTGAAGTGGTGGGGGCTCTGGAATACGCAGAACACCCGCTTTTAGGAAAAGATGCAGGGGAAGTGGCTGGTATCGGTTGTCTGCGGGTGCCCCTGGTCGGCAGTCTCAAAGAACTTGACGGCTGCGGGGCTCAGGTGATGATTGACTTTACGGCGCCGCAGGCGACGCTGGCCAATTTAGAGTGGGCCGTCTCCCGGCGGGTTGCCATGGTTATTGGAACGACGGGCATAAATGCTGAAGAGCGGAGCCGGCTGGTTGCCGCCGCGCGTGAAATTCCGCTGGTATTTGCGCCGAATATGAGTGTCGGTGTTAATGTTCTTTTTAAAGTCGTGGCCGAGGTGGCGGCAATTTTAGGAGAGGATTTTGATGTTGAGATTCTTGAGGCTCACCATCGTTTGAAAAAAGATGCTCCCAGCGGTACCGCAGTGCGTCTGGGGGAGATTGTGGCCGAGACTTTAGGGCGTAATTATCCGGCCGATGCTGTTTTTGCCCGGCAGGGCTTTACCGGTGAGCGGACGCAGCGGGAAATCGGCATGCAGACCTTGCGGGCCGGGGATATCGTCGGCGAACATACGGTCATGTTCGGGGGGATGGGCGAACGCCTGGAAATAATCCATCGGGCGCATTCGCGGGACAATTTTGCCGCCGGCGCCGTGCGCGCCGCGCTCTGGCTGGCCGATCGCAGCCCCGGACTCTATGACATGCAGGATGTACTGGGACTGAAACAGAAATCAGGACAATAGTTTATAAGGGAGAAATCTATGGAACCAACTGAGGTTCTGCTGCCGGAGTCGATGCCGGTCAATATTGAGGATGAGATGAAAAGCTCGTACCTCGCTTATGCCATGAGCGTTATTATCGGCCGGGCCCTGCCCGACGTGCGGGATGGTTTGAAACCGGTCCACCGTCGGGTGCTCTTTGCCATGCACGATCTAGGCAATGTCTGGAATAAGTCCTATAAAAAATCGGCCCGCGTCGTCGGTGATGTTATTGGTAAATACCATCCGCATGGAGACAGTGCGGTTTACGATACAATAGTGCGGATGGCCCAGGAGTTCTCTCTGCGCTATCCTCTGGTTGACGGGCAGGGAAGCTTTGGTTCGGTTGACGGTGATGCCCCGGCGGCCATGCGTTACACTGAGATCAGAATGGATCGTCTGGCCGGAGAAATGCTGGCCGACATCAATAAAGATACGGTTGATTTTGCCAGTAACTACGATGAATCGCTTAAAGAACCGGTGGTGCTGCCGGCTCGTTTCCCCAATCTTCTGGTCAACGGTTCGACCGGCATCGCCGTGGGCATGGCCACCAATATTCCGCCGCATAACCTGACGGAGGTGGTTAATGCTCTGATCAACTGTATTGAGAATCCCGAGGTTTCGGTGGTTGATCTGATGGCTCATTTGCCGGGGCCCGATTTTCCGACCGGCGGTTTCATATATGGGCGGGAAGGGATTGCCTCCGCTTACATGACCGGGCGGGGAATTATCCGTCTGCGGGCTCGGGCTGAGGTTGAGACCGATAAGAAGAGCGGGCGGGAGCGGATCATTGTTACCGAGATTCCCTATCAGGTCAATAAGGCCAAAATGCTGGAAAAGATGGCGGAACTCGTGCGCCATAAAAAGCTGATCGGGATTTCTGATTTGCGGGATGAGTCGGACCGGCAGGGGATGCGGATAGTCATTGAGGTGAAACGCGACTCCCAGGGTGAGATTGTACTCAATCAGCTCTTTAAACAGACCAATATGCAGACCTCTTTCGGGATTACTCTGCTGGCGATCGTTGATCGGCAGCCGGTGGTTCTGAATCTCAAAGAGATGCTGGTTCATTTTATCGAACATCGCAAAGATGTGGTACGGCGCCGCACCGCTTTTGATCTGGCCCGGGCCCGGGAACGTTTGCATCTGCTGGCCGGTTTCAAGCTGGCGCTTGATAATCTGGACGAGGTTATCGAGATCATCCGGGCGGCGGCCTCGCCGGCAATAGCCCGGGACGAGTTGCAGGCTCGTTTCAGCTTTTCGGAACGGCAGGCTCAGGCGATTCTTGATCTGCGTCTGCAGCGCTTGACCGGAATGGAGCGGGACAAGATTATTCAGGAACATGCCGAGGTGACGGCTCTGATTGCCCGGCTTGAGGAGATTCTGGCCAGTGAACAACTGGTTTTGGAGATTATCATTGCGGAACTTAAAGAAATTCGTGACTCCTATGGCGATGCGCGGCGCTGCGAAATAGTGGACGACGGCAGCGAGCTGCAGATTGAGGATCTGATCGAGGAGGAGGAGATGGTGGTTACCATCTCGCGCCAGGGCTATATCAAAAGGACGGCCCTGAATACCTATCGCAGCTATAATCGCGGGGCCGGTGGTCGTCTGGGTATGGAGACCCGGGAAGGGGATTTTGTTCAGCGCATGTTCGTCGCTTCAACCCATGACTATCTGACCTTTTTCAGTAATCAGGGCCGGGCTTTCCGCCTGAAGGTCTATCAGGCCCCGGAGGGCGGTACGACTTCGCGGGGCAAGGCTCTGGTCAATCTTCTGCAGCTCGGGGAGGGGGAAGAGATTTCGGCGGTTCTGGCTTTAAGGGAGTTCGTTGAAGACAGCTTTATAATCATGGCCACCCGCTCCGGTCTGGTTAAGCGCCTTGAACTGAGCTCGCTTGAAAATATTCGAAAAAGCGGTATCCGCTGCATTACTTTGCGCCCCGACGATGTTATGATTGCGGCTAAAATAGTGAAAGAGGGGGATACTATTCTGCTCGGCACCAGTCAGGGCCAGGCGGTTCACTTTCCCGTGACGGAAATTCGCTCCACCGGACGGACTTCGCAGGGGGTCATCGGTTGCCGGATGGCGGCGGATGATCAGATTGTCGGTCTCGAAATCTTCTCAGGCGAGGATTCGACGGTGTTGACCGTGACGGAGAATGGCTTCGGCAAACGGAGTCCGATTGCGGATTATCCCTTACGGTCCCGTGGGGGCAAGGGTGTGATTACGATTAAGGTGAACGAGAGAAACGGACAGGTGGTGGCGGTTCTCAAGGCGAGTGATGCCGACCAGCTGATGATGATTACCGATGCAGGTAAGATTACCCGCAACCGGGTGGCCGATATTTCTGTGGTCGGTCGCAACACCATGGGGGTTCGCGTTTTTCGCATTGATCAGGATAAGGAGCGTCTGGTTTCCGTCGCCCTGCTGCCGGAAGGGGTGGAAATTGAACGTAGCTTTCAGGAACGGATGGAGCTGGCCGAGGCCGCCGAGGCCGCCGAAGCTTTGGCGCTGAGCGGGGCCGAGGATGGTCTGGATGGTCTGGCGGAAGAGGAGACTTTCTCGGATTATGATGCGCCTGAATCCGGTTCCGATCCGCAAGGCGATGAAGATGGCGACAATGAAGATGAGATCTGAGTTTGCTTTCGAGTAGTCTGACTCATTAATTTACGGGTGTCTGCATAAAAATTATGGATGAGAGTAAAAGCGTAATTGTTGACGATGAAAATCGGGCGCGGGCGATACGGGAGATGTTTTCGGCCATTGCCCCGCGTTATGATTTTCTTAACCGTCTTTTAAGTCTCGGGATTGATCAGGGCTGGCGGAGAACGCTGGTGCGCATGGCTGTAAACAAAGAGCCGGCTGCGATTCTGGATGTGGCCTGCGGCACCGGTGACGTCTCTTTGGCTCTGCGGGGAAAAGCCCCCGGGTCCCGGATTGTCGGGCTTGATTTCAGTCAGGCGATGCTGGATCTGGCCCGGGTCAAGATTGAGTGTGCTCAGGCCCGGATTGAGCTGGTTGCCGCATCAGCGGAAGCATTGCCATTTCCGGCGGGCGGGTTCGATCTTGTAACCATAGCTTTTGGAATTCGTAATGTTGTCGATCAGAAAAAAGCTTTAGCTGAATTCTATCGGGTGCTGCGGCCTGAAGGTCGTCTGGCCGTACTTGAGTTTTCTCAGCCTGAGGTTGCCTGGTTGCGGCTGTTATATAATTTCTATTTTTTTAAAATATTACCGCTGATCGGCGGTCTTTTCGCCCGGCGCAGCGCCTACAGTTATCTGCCCGAGTCGGTGGCGAAATTTCCCTCCCGTGAGGTCTTTGCCGGCTGGTTGCGGGATGCCGGTTTTCTGCGCTGTCGCTATCATAGTCTTACTTTCGGTATTGCCACTCTCTATCTGGCGGAAAAACCCGAGCAGGATATCTGATGCCGGCCTGATGCGTGCAAGTCTGAAGCACTTATTTGCGTCCGCAAATATCTTGCAGGTTCATAAAATCTAAGGAGGATGGTCATGGCAAAAATTGGAATTCTTTTGTCTGGTTGTGGGGTGAAAGATGGTTCAGAGATTCACGAAGCGGTTTTGACCATGTTGGCGTTGGACCGTCTCGGGGTTGAGCGGTTGTGCCTGGCTCCGAATGTTGCTCAGAGTGATGTGGTCAACCATTTTACCGGTGAGTCTGCTTCTGCGTCGCGCAACGTCTTGGTTGAGTCAGCCCGGATTGCCCGGGGCGAGATCAGTGATCTTGCCAAGGTCTCAGCTTCAGATATGGATGCCCTTATTCTGCCGGGAGGTTTCGGGGCGGCTAAAAATCTGTGCGATTTTGCCGTGGCTGGAGTTCGAACCGAGGTTTATCCTGAAGTTTCGCGTCTCTTGTGGGAGATGCACGAAGCCAAAAAACCGATTGGTGCCATCTGTATCGCTCCGGTGGTGATCGCCAGGGTTTTTGGTGGGTTACGGCCGAAAGTGACGATCGGCAATGATCTGGCAACGGCGAAGATCCTGGAATCCTTTGGTGCGCAGCATCAGGAGTGCCCGGTAGATGATATTGTTGTCGATCAGGAAAACCGTCTAGTTACAACTCCGGCCTATATGCTGGGTCCGGGATTGCGCGAGATTGCCTCAGGCATCGAAAAACTGGTGCATCAGATCGTTGCAATGGCGGCTTAAGCATACTTTTTAAGTTCACTTAAGTCCCTTGTTTTTAACTGCTTTCCGGCGATATTAGCTTGACATCGCCTTTATTATTTTGTATATCCGCGCACGTCACTCATGCAATACTTCAATACTTGGCTGCTCTCTGATAGTTCCTAGCTTGAGAAAAATGAGAAAGCCTTTTCCTGAGGGTAGGGGTTGCGGTGCATGTTCAAGCATTGTTGGCAAGTAAATATTTTTTTTGTATATTGGTTGTAGTGATTGTTAACTTAAAAACAAGAGGAGGAGATATTATGAAGAAGATTGTATTGTTGGTGGCGATGATGGCCTTTATTGGTCTGGCAGCCGTAGCTTTCGGCAATCCGGCCGCACCGGCGGGTGATCTTAAGGTGTTGATGGATGGCGCTAAAAAGCCGGCTGTTACCTATAGTCATGCCAAACACACTGTTGCGGTTCCCGATTGTAAGGCCTGTCACCATACCTGGTCAGGTGAGGGCGCGCCGAAAAAGTGTGGTGAGTGTCATACCGCGAAAGCTGAAGGCAAAAAGCTTGACATGAAGGGTGCTCTTCATAAAAACTGTAAGGGATGTCATAGCGACATGAAGAAAGCCGGCAAGAAAACCGGACCTACCGGTTGTAATGATTGTCATAAGAAATAGTTAGTTATTGAATGTTGCTTGTATAAAAGGCACCCTTTTAGGGTGCCTTTTCAGTTTCGGCTTTTTGCTTGACGCAATCATCTCCCTGTGTTAGGTACTAATCGCTGTGTGGAAGTTGTGAGTGGCTGACTGTGCCGGCTGCGGGTTCTCCTGATTGTCAGCACAAGAGGCGGCGTTTCTGTTAATTGAAGAATGAAAAAGGGGAGATCTTATGAAAAAGTTCGTTTTACTGGTGGCGATGGTTGCGTTTCTGGGACTGGCCGCGTCTGCATTCGGCATTCCGACAGCTCCAGAGGGGGATCTTAAGGTGGTCATGGCGGCCGGGGCAACCAAGCCGGCAGTAACCTTCAGCCACGCGAAACATGCCGTAGCGGTTCCTGATTGTAAGGTCTGTCATCACACTTTTACAGGTGAAGGCGTGCCCCAGAAATGCAGTGAGTGTCATAAAGCCGAAAAAGACGGCAAAAAACTTGATATTAAAAATGCAGCGCACAAAACCTGTCGCGGCTGCCATCGCGATATGAAAAAAGACGGCAAGAAGACCGGGCCGACACCTTGTACCGGCTGTCATAAAAAATAGTTGATCAAGAGAGTGAGAATGTATATAAAGGGGCACCCTGA
>JAFGVI010000034.1 GCA_016938065.1 Deltaproteobacteria bacterium
CTCGAACCGCCGACCTAGTGGTTAACAGCCACCCGCTCTACCGACTGAGCTACCGAGGAACAAAGTGGAAGGGCTTATAGCTTAGAGACTGTTAGCCTGTCAAGTTTTTTTATTGTTTTTTCGGCTTCGTTTAATCGCGCGCGCGGCCCACCAGATGGACTGCTATCACGAAAAAAGAGATCCCGACAAGAGCCAGGAGAAGATAGGGGAAAAATCCTGGACGTCCCTGAAAAAGAGAGGCCCGGATCGCCGTCGAAGAGTGGGTCAGAGGCAGCAGGGTTAGCGGTTTCTGGATCCAGAGCGGCAACCTCTCCAGAGGAAAGAAGGTTCCACCGAGAAAGGCCATCGGGGTAATAAAGAAATTGGAGAGCATGGCCTGATCGGCATGCGATCTGACAATCATGGCCAGGCCCACCGCCAGCGAAGCAAAGACAAAACTGTTTAAAATAGTACCACACCAGAAGAGGGGATTGTCGTAGGCCAGGGATACCCCGAAAGGAAATCCGATTATGATAATGATGACAACCGAAATATGAGCCCGGGTTACAGCGGCCAGAACTTCACCTAAGACATAGGCCGCGCTGCTGATCGGTGCGGCCTGAAACTCCTCAAATATATGAAAGTAAAAGCGGGCAATATTAATTTCACTGGAAATTGCAAACGCTTGAATCATCGTACTCATGGCGATCAGCCCGGGCAGGAGAAAATCGACATAACTATGCCCGTTCACCTCCTGCTGGCCGCCCATAGCGTAACCAAAAGCGACCATATAAAGCAAGGGTGAAACCGCCATCGAAGGCAGCAGGCGCGGCAGGCGACGGCGCATAACCAGCATCTCACGATAGTAGAGCGCAGACCAGCCGCGAAACATAAATCACCTGCAAACCAAGAAAAAATTAACCAGAAAAAACAGATTACATCCCTGTCCGCCGACAGCATCCTACCAGACTATACTTTTGCACAAATTTCTTCAACCGGAAAAACGCTTAAAAGTTGACAAGCCGACAGGCCTTTGAGTATGTAGGGGCCGCGCACAAAGTTAGAACCTGTAAAAGGATTTTACAACTATGAAAAAGACCGTGACCATTGAAAAGAGAGAGGGTTATGCCCGGTTGCGCCTGAGTCAGCCGGAAAAAGCCAACGCCTACGGCCCCGAAATGGCAAAAGACCTCTGGGATGCCGTCCGCAGCTTACGCTGGGACGATGATGTTAAAGCCGTCCTCCTGGAAGCCGAAGGATCGATATTTTCCGGCGGCGGTGATCTTTTGAGTTTCCAGGAAGGTCTTGATTCCGGTCGGATTAACGACACCATTGAAGAGCTCTCCGCCACCTTAAATGCCACGGTTCTGGCCTTGCGGCGAATGGAAAAGATCTTTGTCTCCTTAATTGACGGGGTTTGTGCTGGGGCCGGCGTCGGTCTGGCCCTGGCCGCCGACATCAGTATCGCCACTGAAAAAGCCCTCTTTGTCGCCGGCTATATCGGCATTGGCGCGGTCCCCGATGGCGGCAGCAGCTTTGCGGTGATCGAAGCCCTGGGCCGGCCGCGGGCGGCTGATTTTTTTCTCAACAACGGGCGCATCGACGGTGCCAAAGCGGCTGAGATCGGCCTCGTCAGCCGTTTCTGCAAGAGCGACAAGGCGCAAGCCGAAGCCCTGCAAACGGTTCAGGCTTTGAGCTGCGGCCCCCGCCGAGCCCAGGCCTTGACCAAAGATTTATTATCAAAAACACCAGGACTCTCTCTGGCTGAATATCTCGAGAATGAACGTCAAGGCATCATTACCGCCGCCACCACCCGTGACTTTAATATCGGGGTCAGCGCTTTTCTAAAAAAAGAAAAGCCTCAATTTTGTGGTGAATAAAAAGGAGAGATCTCTGACATGCCCGTAAATAAAGGAATTATTCTCGCCGGCGGCGCCGGCAGCCGCCTCTACCCGCTCTCTAAAGTGGCGAGCAAGCAGTTAATGCCGATCTACGACAAGCCCATGATCTACTACCCCCTGTCGACCATCATGATGGCCGGCATCCGCGAGGTTCTGATCATCTCAACCCCGCACGACCTGCCCCGTTTTCAAGAGCTCCTGGGTGACGGCGCCGACCTGGGTATTAAGCTCTCTTACACCGTTCAGGAGAAGCCCGAAGGCATTGCTCAAGCCTTCATTCTGGGTCGGGAGTTCATCGACAGACAACCAGTCTGCCTGGTCCTCGGCGACAATATCTTCTATGGTGCCTACAACTTTCTCGATTCAATCCGCAACTTTTCCAGCGGCGCCCTGATCTACGGCTACTACGTCAAAGACCCGGAACGCTACGGCGTCGTCGAATTTGACCGCCAGGGACGA
This sequence comes from Deltaproteobacteria bacterium, assembly GCA_016938065.1. Taxonomy (GTDB): domain Bacteria; phylum Desulfobacterota; class Anaeroferrophillalia; order Anaeroferrophillales; family Tharpellaceae; genus Tharpella. The sequence continues at coordinate 2,340 of JAFGVI010000034.1, forward strand.
GCCATCACTCTTGAAGAAAAACCACAACATCCGAAATCCCATTTTGCCGTCCCCGGCCTTTATGTCTATGACCATCGGGTCGCCGATCTCGCATCCACCATGCAGCCTTCAGCCCGCGGCGAACTCGAAATTACCGATCTTAATCGCATCTACCTGGAAAAAGGTGAACTCAAGGTCGTCAAAATCGGTCGCGGCGTCGCCTGGCTCGATACCGGCACCCATCTGAGCCTGCTTGAAGCGAGCCACTTTATCGGCACATTGGAACAGCGTCAGGGTTTAAAATTCGGCTGCCTCGAAGAGGTAGCCTGGCGTATGGGTTTCATCGACCGTAACGGCCTGAATAAAGCTCTGCAAAAGATGCCGAACTGTCCCTACCGGAGCTATCTTGAAGCGATTCTGCGAGAAGATAAAGAGATCTGAAATAAAAAAATTTCAAGAAGGAAAACCGTTATGAAAACAGTTCTGGTTACCGGCGGGCTCGGCTTCATCGGCAGCAATTTTATCCGTCTCCTGCTCAAGGATTTCTCCGACTACAAAGTCATCAACCTTGATGCCGTCACCTACGCCGGCAACCCGGAAAACCTTAAAGAGCTGGAGAGTGATATCCACTACCACTTTGTCCATGGCGATATCGGCAATCGGCAATTGATCGACACCTTGCTCGCCCAGGAAAAGCCGGATATAATCGTCAACTTTGCCGCCGAATCCCATGTTGACCGCAGCATCAGCGGCCCGGCGGCCTTTATCGAAACCAATATCGTCGGCACCTTTACGCAGCTGGAAGCATTTCGCAGTTACTGCAGCGCCGGCAACCGGTGCCGCTTTCTCCAGGTTTCAACCGACGAAGTCTACGGTTCGCTGGGAGCCGAGGGCTATTTTACCGAAACCACGCCTTACAGCCCCAACAGCCCCTATGCCGCCAGCAAAGCTTCAGCCGATCACCTCGTCCGGGCCTATCATCACACCTACAAACTCGACACCTTGATCACCAACTGCTCCAACAACTACGGTCCCTACCAGTTTCCCGAAAAACTGATTCCTCTAATGATCAGCAACGCCCTGGAAGGCCGCAGCCTGCCAGTCTACGGAGATGGCAAAAATGTCCGCGACTGGCTCTATGTCGAAGATCACTGCCGAGCCCTGGAACTTGTCATGCGCGCTGCCGACCCCGGCCAGACCTACAATATCGGCGGTCATAACGAGATGGAAAATATTGCCCTGGTCAGGCTGCTCTGTAACTCTCTGGATCGCCGTCTCGGCCCTCTGCCTGACCAGAGGCCTCGAACGGAGCTGATCACCTTTGTCGGTGATCGCCAGGGACACGACCAGCGCTATGCCATTGATGCTGAAAAAATCAAGCATGATCTCAACTGGGAACCGCAGACAAACTTGGCTAAAGGCATGGAGATGACCATCGACTGGTATCTTGACAACCAGGAATGGCTCAAACAGGTGCGTGACGGCAGCTACCAGAAATACTATCACGAAATGTATGATCAACGTTAACCGGCTCTACTGCCAGAAACCACCAGCAGGCTTGACCTTTCCGATATGCAAACTTTAGAAAAGATCGTCAGCGACAGTAAAAACGGCTACACGTTGGAAGGTACCGTTATTATTCTCGACAATAACGATGTGATTGTGGTGGTCGGCGGGGGCCGGGATCATATCGGAGCCATCAGTCTGATCGTTCACCAGCCCGGCCCTGATGAGCAAACAAAGACCACCACATCAATCCTGACCCGGCCCGGTCACCGGGATGATGAACCGGCCAAACAGGTCGGCGAACAGATTGCCGCCGCTACCGGACGAAATACCGCCGTCATCGCCGGCATTCATTATGACAGTCTGACTTTTAGCGATCTTGAAATATTGCGACAACTGTGGGTTTCTTTGAGTGATAAAATCATCATCTTAATTAAGCAACAAAGCCTCTCGAGACTTTAATATTTTGCAGAAAAGAAAGATCATAATCGGCATATCCGGAGCTTCAGGAACAATCTACGGCATCAGACTGCTGGAAACCCTCAAACCCTGCGACGACATTGAAACACACCTGGTCATGTCGGATTACGCCAAAGAGATCATGCAGTATGAAAATAACCGGGATCCGCAGGAAGTTTTAAACCTGGCTGACAAATTCTACCCTATCGCAAACCTGGGGGCGGCGATCTCCAGCGGCTCTTTCCTGACCGAAGGAATGATTATCGCTCCATGTTCAATTAAATCGCTTTCCGGAATTGCCAACTCATACAATGATAATCTTCTGGTCAGGGCGGCGGATGTCTGTTTAAAAGAGCGGCGTAAATTAATCATAGTTCTGCGGGAAACTCCGCTCCATCTTGGCCATCTCGAATTAATGACCAGAGTAACCCGCTACGGCGCCACCCTGCTTCCCCCGATACCATCTTTTTATCATAACCCGAAAACCATCGATGACCTTATCAACCAGACCGTCGGCAAGGTGCTGGATAATTTCGGCATCAGCCATAATCTTTTTAAACGTTGGCAAAGCGAGGAGGCGAAAGATGAAAACTAAATCAAGATCAGGAATATTTGCATGGGCAGTGCTGCTCCTGACAATTTCAGCATTTATCCCATCCGGAGCTGAAGCCGGAGGCGGCGCCAGCTACCCAAACGGGGCTGAATCTTTTATGGTGGGGGCGGCTCCACCGCCGGGCTTCTATCTGAAAAATTACGCATAC
>JAFGVI010000035.1 GCA_016938065.1 Deltaproteobacteria bacterium
CGAAGTGGTGGAATTGGTAGACACGCTATCTTGAGGGGGTAGTGGGTTAATGCCCGTGCCGGTTCGAGTCCGGCCTTCGGCACCATCTTGTTTTTCGATACTGTCCTCCAGTATCCTCCGAAAAGCCCTGAGAAATCAGGGCTTTTCTTTTTTCTATTGTCCTATAGAGCCCAAACTGATTATTAAAATTCAGAAAGTTTAGGGGTCTTATTAGGGGGACTTTCCTTATATTTCACTGGCAGTGGCCCGGCAAAAAAGGGAGGAAGCCAGAACTTAAGGCCGCTCAGAACATCCGATCACGAAGCGGTTCGCAAAGAGTTAAAAGCAGCCGAAACCAGGGAGCAGGAAACCTTCGCCTTCGTGGCCTGCTAATGGCATGAAAAATTACAGTCGAAATGGACACCGAACACAGCCCGGGCGATTATTATGAGAATCTTGAAGAACAATATCTTTAAGGAATTCAGCGAAAAAAACCATCAACGCAATCAATGCCCTTATGCTGTTTAATGCGCTGTGGAAAATGGAAACATGGGGGGTAAACTATTCGGCTCACCGGGTCCGGGGCCTCTGAGGTCAGATTTTTCGTTATGCCGTCGCTACCGGGCGGGCCGTCAACGACGATGATGTTGTTTTTTTCATAGTCCAGGGCGGTCAGAATTCTTTTTTGCGAGGCATTGGTCGGAATCGGACTGGCCGGCGTATTTGGCAACCCCGAAGATCGAAGCCGGAATGTAATCAATGTTGAGTTCGATTTTTTTCTGTTTAACAATTTTACTTTGCAACTGGTTGAGAATTTTCTCCAGCTGCCGACGCAAAGCCAGATTATAGGCTCGCAGTCCCTCTTTCCGGGCGGCTTTTCGCTGCTGCTCAAGCAGCTCCCGCAAGTCGTGTTCTTCGCTATCGTCGGCGGCCTGGCCCGCGGCAAGGGTCAGTTGACCAGCTTGATCAACCGCAAAGAGCTCGCTCTGTTCCGCCAGGATTTCACATTCTTCCCGAAAACATTTTTCCAGAAACTCGGCGCTAAACTTCTCCTGCATTGTCTTCTCAATTTCCCCCAGTACCAGGTCGCGCTCAATAACAACCGCATGGTCATGTGCCGCTATCGATACCGAGGTCAGATCAGCCTGGGAGATTTTCTCCAGCAAAGTCCGCTGAAAATCGGAAAAGAGGGAAAAATCCAGCGTTTTTTCATCATTGGTCCACTTGTAATTAACCAGTTTCCCGAAATTGAAGCGAGTCTCGGTATAGGTGGCGAAGTAGTTGAGAATCTCTTGCGGCAGTTTTTTCATATTGTATTCCAAAAGTTGGAGTAGCGACTTCTGTCATTTTTTATCATTTCGCCATTCTCCCAAAAGGGGTTGTTGGTCCATTTCTCGGGAAAACCCATGGCATTTGCCTGGATGTGGTCAGGTTTGGGCAAGCAACTCAGCCAGTCGGAACCGGCATTGCTTTTAAAGTTGCGGGAGTTTTGTTCCGGAAAGAACAGGGCATAATCGGAATGGCGGTAGTAACCGATGAAACGCAGATAATGGGGTGCGCGCTGCCGGTTTGGAATAAGTAACTTTCTTGAAAACAAGTGATCGAACTGCCCTATTTCATTTAGGAAAAAACCTAACACTTAACCGATTCAAAAAATTACGGCAACTCTTTTCTGGGTACTTCTCAATTTTTATGCCGGTGGCTAATCTCCGCCATATTTGCTGCTGTCCTCTCGGCCAACAAAGGTTCTCAAAAAAAGCGTTCCGTTATGCCTTCAACCAGCCAGAGGAGCAATCAGTTCCTGAATACTCTCGCGCCAGGCCAGTTGTTCCTGGACGTCGTTTCTTTCTTTGGCCAGCCAGGCCAGGGCTTGACTAATATCGTAGAGGTTATTGCATTGCTCCGGCGTCCCGGGAACCCGTTGTGCCCGCTTTACCGGAATTGATGTCGGTACATTATCTTTATAGGGGCCGACGATCTTGGCATCGCAACCAGTGTGGGCAATGTGGAAAAAACGGGCGGCCGCTTTAAAACCCCAGTCCTTTTTCAGTCGGCCGTTGATCCATGGCTTCAGCTCCTCCGGAGATATCCTCTGTTTGCGCCAGCGCTCGAAATTCTGCTTTTCATTATCGGACTCACCAATGCCCATAGTCAACACCGCCGCGATGTCATTGATACTTAAGTCACCGACATGGCGCCGGCGCAGCTCGGACTTGGTGACCCCGATTACCAGGCCGTTGCTGCAAACAAATCTGAACCAGCCCACCAGGGCGCGAAAACGGGAACTGCCGTCAACCGAATTGTAACATTCAAGCCGCATAGCCATACGGTTGCCGTCGCCAGGATCGTATTCATACTTCTTGGGCAGATAGAGGCTCAAAGCCATTCGTTCGCCATAGGCAGTTAATTTCAACTCAGCTTCCACATCTTCAGGGTCGATTGCGGCTTTGACGAGGGCTTTTTCAGCCGCATTGACCACGGCCAGGTGCGGCACCAGAACGTAGTTTTTCGACACCACACCGACCGGGACAAAGGTTTGATCATCCCCAAAGGGCCGGCGCACGATTGTATCAAGACGATCGTTGATCCTGGTGCTTTTATAATTTGGCTGCGGCAGAGCGAAAGCTCGCCGCTCAAATTCCGGGATAAAGCTTTTTATTTCCGCTAGATTGCCTTGCTGATATGAAATCGCCGAGTTGAACCACTTAGGCTGGTCGCCTTCTACTGCAACGGTGTCAGGATTTTGAACTTGTGGCTGCTCAAACATAAAGGCCTGCCGGTTCATGGCTCCCCCCTTCTTTTGTTTTAAAGGTTATGTTCAGTCTGGCCGGCAGAAGCCATTCCCCAGTCGTCCCGGCTGATTTTGGCGAAGGCCTCGGTCATGCGTGTAGACAGTTGTATATAGAGAAACAGCGATTGTTGGCCGCTGCTGATGATGTGCCGGATTTTGCGGTCGAACTTACTGCCGACCTGGGTTTGGGCCAGGACAGACAGGAATGAAAGTACAACTATTTTCTCCGCGGCCAGGGGGGCGTATTGTTTGGCGATTGATTTGATCAGTTCGAGGACCGGCTCCGGCAGGCGGCAGGCGAGCAGTTCCGCGTAGGTTTCCATCTTGAAGCCCAGCCAGGGCTTACTCCGGCGCCGATTGCAGCATTCAATGAAGTCTGCCGGAGTCGCGTTAGAGGCCCCGATGGACAAGGGAATACTGTAACGAATGTTTGATTCTTCAACTAACTTTCTTCTAATGAAACATGGTGTGTAATACGATTCAACACATTCAGACATTACGGTTCCGTTACCGCCCCAGCCGGCGGCCAGCATGTTTTCGACCCGGCTGAAAAGCGGCAGAGTATCGGCTTTTTCTTCCTGGCATCTTTCATCGATGATCAGGTAGTTGGTTTTTTTCGTGATCAGCTGGTATTTGAGGGCATCTTCGAGGGCGGCAGCATCATCTTTAAAGGCCAGAGTACTGCTTCTGTAGATCCGGGCCAGGGTGCCCGGGCCTGATTCGCTATCCAGTGAAGCCTCCGCCAGGTCGATCTGGGTCTGCAACTTCTGATCATGGCCGTAATCGGCGGTCAAGCTTACCGTCCCGGTCGGCTTTTCCTGGTATTCGGCGAAGAAAAACAGGGTGTTGCCGAAAAACGACTGGCTGTTGAGCGGGGCTTCAACCGTTGCCGGACGGCCCGGCCAGGCAATGGCGAGATTGCGGCAGGCGGGTGAAAAGATTCTTTGGGTCTGGGTGATGATGGCCTCCTTGATTTCTTCGTTGGGGGATACCATTTCACAGGCGCCGCCGGTTTTCTCGGCAAGCAGGCGAACGAAGCTCTCATTGGCACTGCTGCCGATGCCGATCGTAAAAAAACGGCGACCGGATTTTTCCGCCTTTTCTATCAGCGCATCGCCTTGCCAGACTTCACCGTCGGTCAGCAGGATGATGTCGCGGGTCTGCGCATCGGCCAGGGCCTGGTTGACCGCCAGGCCGATTTCGGTGCCGCCCATATCGGCTTCCAGGCCGCGGGCAAATCTTTTGGCCAGAGCCAGATTTTCGAGATTAGCCGGTTTCAGTTTCCGGTGTAGCGACTGAGTTGAGGAACCGAAAGCAATCAGATTAAACCTGTCTTGGGGCTCCAGTAAGGACAAAGCCTCAATCAACCCTCGCCGAGCCAGAGTTATCGAATCCCCGCCCATCGAACCGGAACAATCAATCAGCAGGCTCAGATTCCTTGGTTGTCTGGACACCTCTTCCGGCCGTTTCAGGAAGAATGAGGCCATGGCGACGTAGCCGTTAAAATCATAGCCGATCATCGCCATCCGTTCCGGAATGTCGGCCTGTTTGATCAGGCAGATAAAATCCCGGTCCATAAAGGCCTGTCGGCGGCCAAGAGAAATGACGGCGCCGTCGGCATCCTTTTGCATAAAAATCTGGTGGCTGGGGCTGACAACCTCGGCATTTTTAAGCTGCCCCCGGAGTTTGAGACGCAGGGAGAATCTGTTTTCCGCCAGCAGGCTGATTTCCGGGACCTGGTGATCTTCGAGGCCGGCGGCGCCGGGGTCGCCGTAGCGCGGGGCGATGGTGGTCGGCAGGGAAAACCTCAGGCAGCCGTCATGCCAGCGCAGCAACTCGGCATAGTTTAATGTAATGGTCACCTTTTCACCGGCCTGTAAATTGCCGACGTTCATCGAATACATGCCGGATGTGAGCTCTTCCAGCATAATCACCCGGTCGCCTGCGGTAATTCCGTCTTCATACTGGTTCCTGGCTTCATACTTCTCACTGACCACACCTAGCAGTTTTCTCTCGCCGACAGCGACCTCGAGACTGGTTAGAATCGCCTTCATGGGCAGAGGAAAGGTATAAACCGCCTCGATATTGTCATCGGAATGATTGACATATTCCTGGACTATACTCACCCGGCTGAGGAGGTTGTCGATTTCCCCGGCGATGGTGACCTGTTCGAGTACCGACCGGCCTTGATCGGTGAAATAATTTCCGCGGGGCTGGCTTGCTTCAATGATCATCTTCGCTTCTCCTGATTTCGCTCAAGGCGGTCATGATGGTTTTGCTAAATCTGCGCAACTGTTCCGGGCTGAGCCGGGAACGCTCGGGCTCGATCTGCAGCTCGATGCCGTCAGCCAGGTGAATGTGACTCCAGACTTCGATTGCACCGGGTTTTCTCGGTTTCGCCGGCGGCAGGGGCGCAGCCGACCCAGGGCCTCCCTGATCCTCGATAATTTCCTTGATGCGCTCGAGGCTCAGGCCGGCATCCTTCCATTTTTTGATGGTCAACAGCTGTTCAAGATGCCGGTGAGTATAGAAAGAACCCTTGCCGCCGGAGCCTTCGGGACGGTCAACCAGTTCATTTTGCATGTAAAAGCGAACCTTGCGCTTATTCATGCCGACCAGAGAGCAGAGCTCATCCAACGTGAATGTGGCGTGCTTATTTTTCATAACACTTGTTTTTAACACTTTTTATGTCAATGTCAAGAGATAATTTTCCGCTATCGACTTTATTCCTTTGCACCATAAAACTAAAAGGGTTGTAATCTTAACGGATTACAACCCTTTTGTTTTATTTATCACACAACCGAGGGGCAGCTTCAAGCTCCGCACCCCCGGTTTACGATATGCGTAAAAATTCTAGCCTTTCAAAATGTCGGCCATCTCCGGCAAAATAGAAGGCAGTTCATCGATCAGTTTCTTAACCGCATTGACCGAATTATCGAACATCGCCTGCTCTTTTTCATTAAGTTCAAACTCAATAATGGCTTCAACGCCATTGCCGCCGATCACGCAAGGCACACCCACATAGTAGTTTTCGACTCCGAATTCACCCTGCAGCAGAGCACAGACCGGCAGAACCCGTTTCTGATCCCGCAGAAAAGCCTCGGCCATAGCAATCGCAGAGGTCGCCGGACTGTAAAAGGCTGAGCCGTTGCCCAGCAGCTTGACAACCTCACCACCAGCCATTTTGGTGCGCTCAACCATGGCATCCATCACGGTCTGAGCTCTGGCCTGATCGCCGCCATATTTTCGAACCAGCTGTTCCATAACCGGAATCCCATTGACATTGGCGTAGCGGACGATGGGCACCATCGTATCACCATGACCGCCAAGCACCATAGCGTTGACGTCGCGCGCCGAAACCCCAAGCTCCCAGGCGATAAACGAACAGAACCGATTTGAGTCAAGCACTCCAGCCTGCCCGATAACCCGGTTTGAGGGAAAGCCAGTAACCTTCTGACACAGGGTCACCATCGCATCAAGTGGATTGGAAATTATAATCACAAAGGCGTCGGGAGCATATTCTCTGATCCCCTCAGCAACCTGTTTCATGATTTTCGCGTTTATTCCGAGCAGATCATCGCGACTCATTCCGGGTTTACGCGGCAGACCGGCAGTAACAATAACCACATCGGAGCCGGCAATATCATTGTAACTGTTAGTTCCTTTCAGGTCGACATCAAACTGATCAATCCGGGCAACCTCGGCAAGATCAAGCATTTTACCCTGCGGCAGCCCCTCAACAATGTCAAACAGAACAACATCGCCAAGCTCCCTCTGCGCACACAACTGGGCCAGCACACCACCAATCTGTCCACCACCGATCAAAGAAATTTTTGCTCGCTTCATTCTCTTCCTCCACTCTCCAGAACTCTGGTTTAAGCCAAAAAAACCTGCCATCTCAATACACTATAAGACTTCCTGAGACCATCCCGACAACCTGCACCGGCTGTGTATACAGTATGCAAAAGAGACTGTGATGTCAAGAAAAAACTGTCTCCGCAATTTAGATTGACAGAGTTAAACCTGAACACTAAGCTGGATGATCTTTTTATAGTAACGGGCTGTTTCAGCCAACCACCCTGACCAACCACCCTGATAAGGATATGTTAACTGCCATGAGTGATACAATAAAACCCAGAATCATTGTTGTCGGCGGTGGCGCGGCCGGACTCATGGCCGCCGGCGCGGCAGCCATGAACGGGGCTCGTGTCCTGCTTTTAGAAAAAATGAAACAGCCGGGCCGCAAGCTGGCGATCACTGGCAAAGGGCGCTGTAATCTCAGTAACAGTGCTGATATTGCTGGCTGCATTGAACATTTCGGCAAAAACGGACGTTTCCTGCGGCAGGCTTTACAGGCTTTTTCGAACCATGACCTGATCGAATTTTTTGCCACTCTGGGACTTGAAACCGTCACCGAAAGGGGGGGGCGGATCTTTCCCGTAAACGGCAAAGCCCCTGAGGTGGTTCAGGTTCTGCGACAGTGGCTGAAAAAAAGCGGCGCAACTATCCGCCTCTCCACTCCGGTTGAAAAGCTTCTGCTCGAAAATAACCGAATAGTCGGCGTCGTAGCCAATGGCGCCACCTTCGCCGGCTCAGCCCTCATCCTGGCAACCGGCGGGCTCTCCTACCCGGTAACCGGCTCAACCGGAGACGGCTACCGTCTGGCCGAAAGTGTCGGACACCATATTATTCCGGTACGGCCGGCTCTAATCCCGCTACTCAGCAGCGACTCAAGTTTAAAAAATCTGGCGGGCCTGAGTTTGCGCAACGTAAACGTCCGCCTCTTTATTAAGCAGAAAAAGGTTAAAGAAATTCTGGGTGAACTGCTTTTTACCGAAGACGGCATCAGCGGCCCTACGGTGCTGACCTTGAGCGGTATGGCCGTTGATGCTCTGGCGAATCAGGATGAGGTCAGCATCAGTATCGACCTCAAACCGGCCCTCGACGAGCCAAAACTTGAAGCCCGGCTTCTGCGCGACCTGCAGACGCGGAGCAAGGAAACTCTCCACTCCCTGCTTCGGGGACTACTGCCGCAGGAGCTCGTGGGCACCTGTCTTGAACGCAACTCGATCAATCCGGATTGTTGCGGTCACCAGGTAACCCAGGCGCAGCGCAAACGCTTACGCGCCTGGCTGAAAGATTTCCGCCTGCCAATCAGCGGCTGCCGCTCCATGGCTGAAGCGATAGTCACAGCGGGTGGGGTAGACACTAAAGAGATCGACCCCAGAACCATGGGTTCACGCCTTATCAAGAACCTGTTCTTTGCCGGCGAGCTCATTGATCTACAGGCTGATACCGGTGGCTTCAACCTGCAGGCCGCCTTCTCAAGCGGTCATCTGGCTGGTACGGCCGCCGCCCGGGAACTGGATTACGCACCTTGACAGCTCCGAAATTATCACTAATTTAAATGTGTTCAACGCGCTCTATATCCATTATGCTCACATAGATAAATCCAATATAAGGAGAGCTCACTCACTATGGACACCAGCAGATTCACACAGAAAACCCAGGAAGCCGTAGCTGCGGCCCAGGACCAGGCTCTCAGACGCCACCATCAACAGATTGAGGCCGAACATCTGGCCCTTGCTTTGATTCAGCAGCAGGATGGTCTAGTTCCCCGCCTCCTCGAAAAAATCGGGATTGTCCCGGCGGCCGTCGAAAAAGCCCTGGAAGAGCAACTCAGCAAAATTCCGGCGGTGACCGGAAGCGGCGGCGGCCAGCTCTACATGAGCTCGCGGCTTGGCCGTTTTTTTGTTAAAGCTCAGGATGAAGCAAAACATTTCAAGGATGAGTATGTCAGTGTCGAACATCTGCTGCTGGCCCTAGTCTCAGATTCCGGAGATTCTTTAAGTAAACTTTTACAGAATTTCGGCATAACCCGGGAAAAACTGCTCTCGGTTCTGACCGAGGTTCGGGGGCATCAGCGGGTCACTTCGCAAAATCCGGAAGAGACCTATCAGGCCCTGGAAAAATACGGCATCGACCTGACCCAGGCTGCGGCTAAGGACAAACTCGACCCGGTCATCGGCCGCGACGATGAGATCCGCCGCGTCATTCAGGTGCTTTCCCGGCGCACCAAAAACAATCCGGTTCTAATCGGGGAACCAGGCGTGGGTAAAACCGCCATAGTCGAAGGCCTGGCCCAACGCATCTTCGTTCAGGACGTGCCCGAAAACTTAAAAAATAAACGCCTGATCTCTCTGGATATGGGTGCCCTGATTGCCGGCGCCAAATTCCGCGGCGAATTTGAGGAACGTCTGAAAGCCGTTCTCAAAGAGGTCAAAGAAGCGCAGGGCAATGTCATCCTCTTTATCGACGAACTTCACACCGTCGTCGGCGCCGGCAAAACCGAAGGTTCAATGGATGCCGGCAACCTTTTAAAACCGATGCTGGCCCGGGGTGAGCTCCATTGCGTCGGAGCCACAACCTTGAATGAATATCGCCTCTATATTGAAAAAGATGCGGCTTTGGAACGCCGCTTTCAACCGATTACCGTCGACCAGCCCACGGTCGGCGATACCATCTCTATCCTGCGCGGCTTGAAAGAGCGCTATGAAGTCCATCACGGTATTCAGATTAAAGATGCCGCCCTGGTTGCCGCCGCGGTCCTTTCGCATCGCTACATCAGCGACCGTTTCCTGCCTGACAAAGCTATCGATCTGATTGATGAAGCCGGAGCCCGGCTGCGGACTGAGATCGACAGCATGCCGAGTGAGCTTGACGAGGTAACCCGCAAAATCATGCAGTTGGAAATTGAGCGCGAGGCTTTAAAAAAAGAGCACGATAAAGCCTCACAGCAGCGCCTGGAAAAACTCGTAAAAGAGCTCGCCGACTGGCAGACCAGAAGCAAAACCATGACAGCCCGCTGGCAGCTTGAAAAAGATCAGATTGCCAGACTGCGGGAGATCGGCAAAGAGATCGAAGCGGTTAAACTCGAAATTGAAAAAGCCGAACGTGACTATGACCTGAACAAGGCAGCCGAACTTAAATACGGGCGCCTGATAAAACTCGAAAAAGAGCGCGAAAACGCTCAGCAGGCGATTACTAAAAGTCAGGCCGATGGCGGCAGTCTTCTAAAAGAGGTGGTTGACGAGGAAGATATCGCCGCGATTATCAGCCGCTGGACCTCGATCCCGATCAGTAAACTACTACAGGGTGAACGCGATAAACTGATCCATCTGAGCGAACACCTGCACAAACGGGTTATCGGCCAGGATGATGCCGTTCAGGCTGTGGCCGATGCCGTGGTCCGGGCCCGGGCCGGTATCAACGATCCCCGGAAACCGCTGGGCAGTTTTATTTTCTTAGGCCCGACCGGCGTCGGCAAAACCGAGCTGGCCCGGGCGCTGGCCGAATTTCTTTTTGACGATGAAGCCAATATGACGCGGATCGACATGTCGGAATATATGGAAAAACATGCGGTCTCCCGCCTGATCGGGGCACCTCCCGGCTATATTGGTTATGACGAAGGCGGTCAATTGACTGAAGCCGTGCGCCGCAAACCCTATTCAGTTATCCTCTTCGACGAGATCGAAAAGGCCCATCAGGATGTTTTCAATATTTTATTGCAGGTTTTGGATGACGGCCGCCTGACCGACTCACATGGCCGGGTTGTCGATTTCAAAAATACGGTCATTATTATGACTTCAAACATCGGCAGCCACCACATCCTCGAAAACCTGCAGAACAAAGAATCAGCCGGCAGTTTTGAAAAGATGCGCGAAATGGTCTTAAGTTCCCTCAAAGCTCAGTTCCGGCCGGAGTTTCTCAATCGCGTCGATGATATTATCGTTTTTCACGCCCTCAAACGTGAGGATCTCGGAAAAATTATCACTATTCAGCTCACTTTTCTCGAAAAACGCCTGGCCGAAAAGGAGATCAAACTTAAACTTGAGCCCGCCGCCAGAGAGTTCATCGCTGAAGTCAGTTATGATCCGGCCTACGGGGCCAGGCCGCTGAAAAGAGCCCTGAAAAACTATCTGGAGACCCCACTGGCCTATGAGATCATGGCCGGCAGAATAAAAGAGGGGGATAATGTAAAGGTGGAAATCGAAGACGAAAAACTTGTTTTCCACGTTTAAACGACTGTAACTTTCCGCCATAAAAAAAGCCGGTTGCAACATTATGCAACCGGCTTTTTCTTATAACGAGCAAAACAACGTGCCAACCCCTCAACAGCAACGAGGGATTAACCGTCATTCAGGTGCTATTTAACCACGGATAATGCGCGGCAGCAACATCTGGTGCTGCGGGCAAATCGAATCCGGGTTTTGGTAGACCGCCTGGGTAAAGGCGACAAGATACTCACGGATCTTCGGGTATTCAACCATTTCGTCAACAAAACCTTTCTTAACACAATAGGCCGGACGGGACTGATCATAATACTGCTGGGCCAGAGCATTCATCTTATCGATGGTCGGCTGCAGATCATTGCCGCTGTCTTTCTCTTTCACCAGCCGCCGGGAGAAGGCAGCGGCAGCCGCGGTTTCACCGTGCATAACCTCGACTTCAGTCGTCGGGGTACCCAGTGTGAAGGCGTTATTACGGTTACCCTGCGGGCCGCATTTAACATAGTGGGCCGCCGCAGTACCCTTACGCAGTACCACGGTCACCATCGGCAGCAGAGAACTTTCGATCGAGTACATCAGGGACATCCCCAGACCCAGCATTTCGGCTTCTTCGGCAACATCCCCGACATCAATACCGGAGGTATCCTGGAGCCAGACCATCGGAATCCGGTCACGACCACAATATGTAGTAAAATCACTCATCTTGATTAAACCCTGACGATAGAGCTTGCCGCCAATCCCGGCGTAGTCAGCATATTCAGGATAGTTGGCACCGAGAAAACCCTGACGGTTAGCCACAACCCCAACCGGGAAGCCGTCAATTTTGACCAGACCGCAATAAATTTCGGGACCATAGTCAGGACGGAATTCAGTATGTTCGCTGTTATCGACCAGACGAGCCACAACCTCTTCCACCTTGTAGGTCGATTTCTGATTGTAAGGCACCAGATAGTTAAGATCTTCTCCTGGAAAACGAGGCTCTTTCGGTTCTGCCACCCGAAAAGTTTCGGGCGCATAAGCCGGCAACCCGGCCACACACTTCTTGATCGCGTCAAGAACGCCCTCTTCAGTCGCAAAAACTTCACGCATGAAACCGGTTTTATCGTGATGAATTTTAGTACTTCCCGGCGGTACTACTTTCAGATGACGGGTACTCGTAATCAACTCTTCCGCCCCCTCAAGGTCAAAATGACCTTTGGGGCTCATACCGCCGACAATGCCGCCACCGCCGACCGCCATATTGGATTTCTCATGGGCAAAGATAATCGCCGGGCTGATGGCATGATAACCACCACCGGCCGGGTTGGTACCGTACATACCGACAATTACCGGAATCCCCTTCTGCGCAAGTTCGGCGTGGCGAAAAAAAGTCCGCCCCCCGGAACGACGACCGGCATAAACCTTCTCCTGCTCGGTCAGTTTGACGCCGCTGCAATGCAAGACCCAGATCAACGGAATCCGCAGACGCTCGGCCATATCCTGAGCCCGGAAGATATGCTCGGCCTGACCGGGAATCCAGGCTCCGGCCAGCACTTTATTATCGGAAGCGATAACCGAAACCCAGCGACCGCTGATTTTAGCCAGACCGTTAACCACACCGGTACTGTTTTCTTCATTATCTTCGGGATCAAAAATAGAATTCATCGGCCGGAAGGTACCGGGATCAAGCAGATAGTCAAGCCGCTGCCAGGCCGTCATTTCGCCCCGCTGATTGATCTTGGCCGCGGGGAAGCCGGCATTCTTAACGCCCTCCACCTCGGCGGCATACTGATCCACAACTTCTTTGATCTGGGCCGCACTTTCGGCTGCTTTCTCTTTCTGTTTATCCCGCAGCTCTTTACCGAACAGGGGCATCTCAGCAAAATACTGTTTCATCCTACTCTCCTTGTGATCATCAACAATAACGTTTAAAATTTCAGCTTACTATTGTCCGCCTCTCCAGCCTGCTGCAGACTCAGGTTGAGGCCGGAAAATCATCTTCACACTTCACCGACAGGAGGCTAGATAGCAGATGCACCGCGATAAAGCAAGAAGCTTTGCCAGTAAACTGGCAAAGCTGACAAAAAAAACGGCAAAGCCATAAATTTTAACGATTGGCTTTACGGATACCGAGCTGATCCTGTGCCATAATAAACTTGCAGATATTGGTTGAGCCTTCAACCATGGCATAGGTCGGAGCATCCCGAAAATAGCGGGCCACAGGATACTCAGTCGAATAGCCATAAGCACCGAGAATACGCATGGCATACTGCGTACATTTATAGGCCAGTTCACCAGACAGGAACTTGGCTGCGGCCACTTCGACATTATTATTGAGCTGACCCTGATCCTTCTGCCAGGCCGCTTTGTAAACCACCAGACGGGCCGCTTCAATTTCGGCAACCATCTCACCGATCATCGACTGGTTCATCTGGAAATTGCCGATCGGCTGCCCGAACTGTTCCCGCTCCATGGCGTACTTGGTCACCGTGTCAAGACAGGCCTGAGCCAGACCTACCCCGCCGGCCGCAGCCGAGAGCCGGGTCTGAGAGAGCGAGCCGAAAACAATCTTGGCCCCGTCACCCGGTTTTCCGAGGATGTTGCCTTTAGGGATTTTCGTATCTTCGAGGATGATCTCACCGGTCGGAGATGAAAGTGAACCCATCTTGTCAAGCTCGGTTACGGTAATTCCTTCACTGTTCTCAAGATCGACAACAAAAGCCGACATTCCGCGACCACCGGCGGAACGGTCGGTATAGGCGTAAAAGATATTAATGCCGCCGATCGTGGCATTGGAGATCCAGGTTTTCTGACCATTAAGCAGCCAGTGGTCACCCTTGTCGACGGCGGTTGATTTCATCGCCATAATATCGGAACCGGCCCCAGGCTCGGTAATCGCAAAGGCCCCCAGGATATCGGCATTGACCAGCTTTTCAATATATTTCTTTTTCAGGGCCTCATCGCCGTAACGTTGAATCGTAAAGGCGCAACCAAGCTCCTGCATATTGACCTGAACCCGCAGAGAGCTCGAAGCCCGGGCGATCTCCTCAGTGATAATCATGGCCGCCAGCCAGCCCATCTCGTTACCGCCGTACTCTTCGGAGATAACCGTTCCGAAAAGCCCCATTTCGCCCATCGGTTTAATAACTTCCTTATAAGGAAAATAGTGGTTTTTATCCCACTCGTCCGCAAACGGGGCAATCTTTTCGGCCGCAAAGCTACGCACCGTATCGCGCAGCATACTGAGTTCTTCCGTTAATCCAAAATTCATCCTCTTTTTCTCCTTATAGAAAAGGTTAAATATTCTATTACAACTCCGAAGGTAAGTTTTTCAGCAATAAAATTACCTTGCTTCTTCCTCGGCAGACTCATCGGGCTGCTTATCTATCAGACTTAGACAGCAATAAGTATACCGCATCCGAACCAGCCCGTACAAGCCTATCTTCAACCTTTTCCAGAACAAGCCAATCCCGTCGGCAAAATCAACAAATCCAGACCCGGCCGTCCAATTTTTACCCAATCAGGTAAAAATCAACCTACCCAGCCAGCGTCGCTCACCAAGTGCGGCTGACGGCAAAATAAACGTTGCGTTAAGATAACACTTCGGGTACATCCTGCAAATAAAACACCTCTGGAATCATCTACCGGCCATAAAACCCTGAAGAGTGACCAGTCTGCCCAGACAGAACAGAACAATGCCAATAACCTGCCCGCAATGTCATACCCGCTGTCGCCTGAAAAACGACCAAACAATCCCGGATTCAGGTCTGGGAACGTGTCCGAAATGCAACCACACTTTTATCATTCCGCCCGGAACCATCCAGGATGAACGAGATGGCAACGACCTTGCTGCCGGACCCAAAAAAGCCGGGCTCAAACCCGGCTTTAAAATAGCTGACATGAAAAATCTTTCAGATTGGCTGGCCTCTGCAGGTAAAAAAACTGGTCTCTGGATTTTTGCGGGATTGGGTCTTGCCCTGCTCCTGAGCACCTTTTTTTTCTGGCCCAAAGGGGTCTCAGGCCCTGAATCAGAAACAAGACCTGAACAAGAAGCAAGAATTGAGACTAAGCCCGCCCTGTCCCGCCCGACGCCGGAAATACCCCTAAAGCTTGCAACCGCGACTAAAGCTAAAGTCATTGCCCTGATAAAACATCATGCGCTGGTTGGTGATGCCGACATTTCTGTCTGCGGCGGCCAACTCCAGCTGGCACTGCTGGTTGCCGGCAAAACCCCGGCAACCTACGCCGAGCGCCTTGGACGCCAATTCGCCAACTACCTGCAAGCCCAACTGGCCGCCGTCCCTCAACCATCCCAGCCTTTCCCGGTTGCGGTCTCGGTCTACTATCCGGAAGGTACCAGAATTGAAGTCACAACCACCGACCAAGGCGGTGAAGAGGAAGTTCTGCCGAAATGATGAATGCGAACCCGCTTTCATCACTCAGCCTTCATCCCTTACAGTCGCCGGCTTGAAAAAAACATACGGCTTCACAATAATACCGGCAAAAAGCCCGCCATTCCTCTCCCATTCATCAACCTGACTTGAGGTCGGCCGCGCCAGCTCTCCGGTTTCAAGCCAGAGTTTAACCTGCTCCAGCCGATCTTCGGCCACCGCCACCGCAACCTCAAGAAGATCAAGCTGCTCCCCTACCAGAAAAAGAATATTGCGTTTCTGATGAGGCCGCAACCAAGACCAGCTCACCGTACCGACGTCATCTTTGAGTTCAGCTTTCAGCTCTTCTGGAAGCTTTGCCGCAGGCTTTTTCGGTAACGAACTATCTTCCCGCATTTTTACGCTCCACCAGACTCTGGGCATTGTGCCGCATCTGCAGCCATTCACTTCCGTCCAGCCCCGCCCCCAGGGCAATCTTTTCCGCCATGGACAGCGTCACTAGATCACCCGGCGCATGCGCATCATTATTGAGCAACAACTGAGCTCCGGCCTGCCGGGCCAGACGGGCGACATGACCATTCGCCAGAGAGTGGCCGCGACGGGTCGTAATCTCCAGAAAAACCCCTTTTTGAGCCGCCAGCTCAACCTCTTCCGCCGTAATCAATCCAGGATGCGAGAGAATATCAACCCCGGCCGCAATTGCCGCCCGATTGGTTCCCGGGGCAACCGGCTCAACCAGGGTTTCACCATGCACCACGATGATTGCCGCCCCCAGAGACCTGGCTTTTGCCACACAGTCACCGATCAGAGTCGGCGGCACATGGGTAAGCTCAACCCCAGGCAGCAAAGTAATTTCCATCTCCCCGGCCAGAGACTTGCAAACCGCAATCAGGCGCGGCAGCACAAAATCAATATTGGAAAAATCAATATGGTCGGTAAAAGCCAGAGCCCGGTAACCCAGCACCTGAGCCCGCCGCGCCAGTTCAGTCGGCAAAAGCACTCCGTCACTGAACAAAGTATGCGTATGCAGATCAATCATAAATTCCCTCTATACCTCGTTATTTACCACTTAATTCAGACCTTTTCCCACTCAATCGCGGAGACATTTTTCTCGGCTGAGGTAAAATCAATACCGATCAGATAAATTTCCCCTGTGCCAAGATATTTTTCCTTATACTCTTTACGCTTGAGCTGCGCCAAGGCCTTGCCCCCGCCGTCAACTTTAAATTCTATAAGATAGATATTTTGCCCGAGTTTTACCATCAGATCGATACGACCTTTGCTGGTAACATCCTCAGGGATAATATCAAGTCCCAAACTGGCGAGATAGGCGTAGATAACGCTGGCATAGTAGCCTTCATAGCCGCCGATCGGGTTTTTAGTATGGTTATGGTAAGGAATTGAGGCGAACAAGCGTTTGATGGTCAAACTCAGCCCATCAATATCGGCCACTTCCAGAGCCCTGTATATCTCCGACTGCAATACCGCCCGCTCACTGGTCTGACGGGTCAAAGCATCAAGCAGACAATCATTAAAGGAGTAACGCGTCTCAATGTTGGGAAAACGCAGCCGATACTGAGTAATGGCTCCGGCCCTGAGCGCTTTAGCAATGGTCAGGTATCCAGTTTGAAAGAGCAATGGTTCGAGTTGGATATTTTCGATATCGTAACTATCGATCATACTTTTGGAAACCTTCAGGTTGTCGAGTTGGGGGATAAAATAATTGTACCGTTCGATCAACTTGATGAGAAAGGTCGGTGTCCCGGTAGTAAACCAGTAGTTGTCAAACTTCAGACCGTTGTCGATAAAAAGGAGAATGTCAAAAGGGTTATAAACCGGCTCCCCCAAGAAATTATAACCGTTATACCAGCGGCGAACCTCTTCCATATCCGCCCCCTGCAACCCTTCGGCAAAAACGGTTTCGAGATCATTATGAGTATAGCCGCAGAGCGTGGCATAGCGCGGATCAAGGCTGATATCTTGAAGATTGTTGAGACCGCTGAAAATCGAAACCTTACTGAATTTACTGACTCCAGTGAGAAAAGCAAACTTGATATATTCATCGCTGTCCTTAATCGTAGTGTAGAGATCCTTTAAGATCTCCCGACCCTCTTTGGCAACCTCCAGATGATCCAGATTGTCGACGATAAGTTTATCGTACTCATCAACCAGAATAACGACCTTTTGACCATACCGGACCATCGTTTCCATAATCAGATGTTTGAAACAGCCGCCGATATCTTTGGGGCGCGGACAAGTCACACCCAGGCGGCGTTGATTCTCCTCAAGAATATTTTCAATATCCTCTTTCATCTCCTCACGATTTCTGGCAACCCCGGCAAAACTTATCTTGATTACCGGATAACGAGTCGGCCAGTCCCACTGATCATGAATCGCCAGCCCGGTAAAAAGTTCTTCACGGCCTTCAAACAGAGCCTGTATAGTTGAAACTAAAAGACTTTTGCCAAACCGCCGCGGCCGGGAAAAGAAGTAATATTTTCCATTTTCAACCAGATCGCCGATAATGCCGGTCTTATCGACATAGAAGTAGTTTTCATCCCGAATTTCCGCAAAGGTCTGAATCCCGATAGGCAGCTTATTTCGTTTTTGGGGTTGGCGCATCATGGTGTAACCTCCTTTAAATCAGCAGATCGGCCAGACATCAGTTTCTAACATTTAACGCTCCCCGCATTTGATAAAACAGTCATCATTTAGCATGTCAACCCTGTCCATGCAAACCAATTTGATCATTTAAAAAACTTGATTATGCGTTTCCTGATTTCCGATGAGGACAACAATGTTCAGAATTAAACTCGCCCGCAGAAAAACACCCTGCTAAAAAATCGGATGAAAACATTACATTCATCACCATTGTGAAAGACGCGAATACTACATTTTATTTTATGAGATATTGTACTGTTAAGTTCTGCCGGACTGGTTCTGACAGCCAGGACAGAATCCACAATCGATCTTGATGCAATTATTGCTGATTCGGATTACAACGCTACGAAATCAGGAGAGTATGCAACCTGGGACTACGAACTTGACCGTTACATCAGCAAAAGCACCAACGATGCCAGCGGTGTTGTTGGCTATGAAAAAAGCCCGGTTATTCTGAAATTCATGCTGAACCGTAGCGGCGATTTCTATGTCGGTACGGTTGCTGATTCACCGGAAAAACATCTGGTAGTGTTTTCTCAATTTAAAGGATTGAATAATTACAAAGATTTCAACAACGAAACGCTTCCGGCAAGTATGTACGGTTTGATTACAGTTGGTATCCGGAGTTAAATCGACCCATAGATGAAGCTCGGAACCGCCAATGGTCACTGATTGCAAACAATCCTGATCAGAATATAAATTTAAGTCGAGAGTTCACCCTCTCTTATGACGATATTGAATCAAGCTTTCTCTGGATGGCTGCCTCAAGCGATAATAGTATGAGGAGTGTGGTGACAATCATGGGCATGGAAAACCTAGAAGTATACAACCTTGAGGGTGGAATCGGCTCCAGGATCTGGAAAGTACTGTACGACCCAAGTGACAAAGGCTACGCGGTCTACAATGAAAACAGTGCTTCCGCACAATTATTCCTCTACGGGCAGAAACCAGAATGGGTTATTTTAGGCGGTACGACGACATGGTCAAGCCTGAGTCCGCGCATCTCTATTGCTGTTCTTGGCAAGATGCAGGTTACAGATATCAGTGAACTACCGTATCCCGGGGATGACGACAACCCTGCGCCCCAACTATTCACCATTCACTCAGGAAAATCTCTAACTGTTGGGCAATGATAACTACATTTCCCTATAAAAGGCAAACAATTTAACGAGGTTTTCTTTTTTCACTGAAAACCATCCACAACCGGGCGCCGAGGTAACCGCCGGCGCCGTCGGCGGCCAGGTCCATCCAGGAAAATTCGCGACCGGGGACGAAATATTGATGAATTTCGTCACTTAAGCCATAGAGCAGAGCGGCAGTTAAAACCCAGATCAGGTGCTGGACAATGGGCCTGTCGGGTTTCACAAAGGAGAGCAGCCGCAACAGGAGAAAACCAAAACCCGCATACTCCAGCAGATGAGCAATTTTGTCGGGTACGGCAAAAGGGCTTAGCCGTGTCAGATCACTCTGGGCCGAGAGCCAGAAGATCAGAAGGCAGTAAAGCAGAAACGGCCCCAGATAAATCAGCAGCAAGCGTTGGTTGCGCTGACCTTTAGGGATTGCCATCAGCCACCACCTCGCCTTTTAAAGAATGTTTCAGAGCCTTAATTATCGAAACCTTATAAAGACCGCCAACCACTATTTCGACTTCAGGCGACGAAGGCTTGGAAAAATTGACAATCCGACTCTCCCGGGTGCGCCCACTCCACTCCCCTGCACCCCGCTTACTCGGCCCGGTGACCAGAACTTCGCTGACCTTGCCAACCTGAGCCTTGAGCAGTCGCTGACTTATGCTATCCTGCAACGCCTGGCAACGAGCCAGGCGCTCGCGTTTCTCATCATCAGAAATCATATCCTCATAGTCTGCCGCTTTAGTGCCGGGCCGGGAGGAGTATTTAAAGGAGTAGATCTGATCGTAACCCACCTTTTCAAGCATTTTCAAGGTCTGCTGAAAATCGTCCTCGCTCTCCCCGGGAAAACCGACGATGATATCCGTTGTCAGAGCAACATCGGGAACAATCTCGCGCAATTTTGCCACTTTTTCCAGATATGATGCCGCCGTATAACGCCGGCCCATGCGTTTTAAAACCGTATCGCTGCCGGCCTGCAGCGGCAGATGCAGCGAGGGGCAGAGTTTGCTCAGGGAGGCAAAAGCGGCAATCAGCTCGTCCGACATATCTTTGGGGTGCGAGGTTGTAAAACGAATTCTCTCTATCCCCTCAATCTCGTTAACCCGGCCTAACAATTGGGCAAAACTGATCTCGCCTGGTTCCTTTAAACCATAGGAGTTGACATTCTGCCCGAGCAGCATGACCTCTTTGATACCGGCGTCTGCCAGGCGGGAAACCTCTTCGATAATCGCAGGGCTCGGCCGACTGTATTCACGACCGCGGACATGGGGCACGATACAGTAGCTGCAGAAGTTATCACAACCCTGCATGATGGTAACCATAGCGCTGACCGCTTGCGGCTGCGGCCGCGCCATTACCTCAAGACCGCCGGGCGCCATGCGAAAAGCCGTAGAGCTGACAGCTTTGCGTGAATCGCGCACAGAGCTCACCAACTCCGGCAGCGTGTCGAGCTGATGAGTGCCGAAAACTATATCGAGACCGGGGCAGCGTTCTAAAAGTTGCTCCCCCCACTGCTGAGCCACACAACCGCCCACCGCAATCACGAGTTCAGGCCGCTTTCTTTTTAACGGTATGTAACGACCTAAGGCACTGAAAAGTTTGAGCTCCGGCTTCTCCCGAACACTGCAGGTATTGATGATAATCAGATCCGCCGCCCGGCTCTCGGTCGTCAGCTGATAGTTGAGATCGGCAAAAAGCTGCACGATTTTGCCCGAGTCGCTGACATTCATCTGACAGCCGTAAGTCTCTATAAAAATTTTCAACAACTCCACTCCCAATTTCCCAACAGCTCTAAGGCCCGATGATTCGTCAGGTCGAGCTGAATCGGAGTAATCGACACAAAACCGCTACGCACCAGAGCCGCATCCGTACCATCAAGATCTTCACCCGGCAGCACTTCGCCACCGATCCAATAATAGTGCCGGCCCCGGGGGTCGACATTTTCGCGCACCACATCAGAATAAGAACGTTTCCCCTGCCGGGTAATGCGAAAACCGGCCAGTTTCTCCCAGGGCAGGTCCGGGACATTAACATTTAGCAGGGTCGCGGCCGGCAGCCCATGGGCGAAAACCTTCAATGCCACTTCACGTGCGGCCCTGGAGGCCGTCGCAAAATGATGTTCACGGGTGATTTCAAGCGAGACCGCCAGCGCCGGCACCCCTAACAGGGTGGCCTCAAAGGCTGCCGCGACCGTGCCGGAATAGGTTATATCATCTCCCAGGTTCCCGCCCCGGTTAATGCCCGAAACCACCAGATCCGGCCTGTGCGCCTTCATAATATGATTAATACCGAGAAACACACAGTCAGTCGGCGTCCCGTCCACGGCGTAATGACAGGGCGAACGTTCGTCGATGCGCAGAGGATGCTGCAGGGTCAAAGAGTGACCACTGGCACTCTGCTCGCGATCAGGGGCCACAACCGTCAGCTCGCCCAGCCCCGCAAGCCCGGCCTCGAGTTCTTTAATACCGACGGCATCGAAACCGTCATCGTTACAAAGCAGAATTTTCTTTGTCATAAACCTCAAACTGCAATTAATTTTAAATTTACAGGCGCCGTTAATAATCATTTAAATTTTCAGCGTCAAGCAAAAGTAACGGCATCTTCCGGGTTGCAATCGCCAACTGAACTGGCTATAGAGAGAACTCAGAAACAACCCCCTATTAAGGATTAGGGCACCGGGAATGAATCGGGCCGTCAACCGCGGCAAATCGGCAACATCGACTAATGAGGCCTTCATGCACAAATCACCACAAACCACCAGAACCCTCCGCAGCCTGCTGGCGTTTTTTCTCCTGCTCGGCATGGCTTTCCCGCAGCCAGCCCCGGCCGAAGAGAATGCGGATCTGCTTAAAATAAAGCCGCAAATTGCCGTCATCCTGCCTTTAAGCGGCCCGTTTGCCGATCTCGGCCAAAATCTGAAACTGGGTTTTGAACGTGGCTTTGCTCAAGACAGAGAGCTGAAACCAGAAGCTCGACAATTCACAACCGACTTTTTCGACAGTGAAGGCAACCCCGAAACGGCCCGCGCCCTGATTGAGATGCTGCACAGTAGCGGCGAAACCCTGATTGCGGCCGGAACCCCGTTGCATACCACAGCCTGGACTGCCAGTCAGGCCTGTGAAAAGAGCGGCCTGCCCTATCTGATCGTCGGCGCCGACCAGGATAATCTGATCAACGAAAAAAATGTTTTCAGCTTCCGCCTGACCCCGACCCGGGCCGCCAAAGAGACCATGCTTGCCCAATTTATCGACGCGCAAATCCCGCCCATCCAGAGCCTGGCCATCATCTATGATGAAAGCTCCTGCAGCATTCACCAGGCCCGACGCCTGCGGAAGTTATGCGCCAGCAAAAACATCGACCTTGCCCTCTGGGAAGTTTACCGCGACAATGACAGTAATTTCTACGATCTTTTGAACCTCATAAAAGAACGTCAACCCCAGATGCTCTTTCTCGCCACAAGCTCAGCCCACGGCGACAAACTCTGGCAACAGGGAGAGCGCCTGCAATTATTGCCGGCCATTACCATAGCCATGTCCGGCACAAGCCTTCCCGGCAGCAACAACCCGGCCGCGGCAAACCCTCCGGTTGCGCCTGAACCACAACTTCTTCATCTTACAACCTGGCATCTCCCTACCGAACAGCTCACAACCGGCCACCTCTCCACCGGACTGCCGGCCGCCGACCAGGAAAAGCTGCCGCTCCCGGAAAACGATATTCAAGCCCAGGGGTTTGCCGCCGCCGAACTTATTCTTGCCGCCTTGAATGAAACCCTTAATCGAAGCCTCGGTCTGACTTCGACCGAGATCATCAAAACCTTGGAGAGCCACCCCGTCACTACCGTCTACGGCCAGGTGATCTTTTCCGGCCCGGGACGCGGACACCAGAATTCCCAACCCTGGTTTCTTTGTCGTACTGACGAAACCGGTACAGATCAGATCGTCTTCCCTCGAGCGCCGGACTCCGGGGAAGCAACCCCGGAAGGAGAGAAAAAGCGTTCTCCCGCAGAGGCGCAGTGACACAGAAAAAACTGCCTTTAACTGCGCAGATTATAACCCCTGTTAAGCAGCCCCAGAGCCCAGAC
The DNA here is from genome assembly GCA_016938065.1 of Deltaproteobacteria bacterium. GTDB lineage: Bacteria > Desulfobacterota > Anaeroferrophillalia > Anaeroferrophillales > Tharpellaceae > Tharpella. Next base: position 23,082 of record JAFGVI010000035.1, read on the forward strand.
CGAACTTAAGATAAAAAAACCAGCTGCCACCCCCAGGCTCTGGCTCAGCGACACCTCGGAAACCCCGAGACAGGTGTAGCGAAAACCGTCAACCAGAAAGAAAAATGGATTAAAATGCGACGCCTGCCGCCAGAAGGAAGGCAGATCGGCAATCGAAAAAAAGACCCCGCTCAAAAAGGAGAAGGGAACAATAACAAAATTCTGAAACGCCGAAATATGATCCCATTTGTCGGCAATAATCGCCGAGACCAGACCCAGTGCGCCGAGAGAGCCGCAACAGAAAAATATCAGCAGCAGAGCTGACAGCGGATGACGCAGAGGCACCCAGACAAAATAACCGGCCGCGAGCCAAACCCCGAGACCGACCAGCAGGCCCCGCACCACGGCGGCCCCGACAAAAGCCAGATAAAATTCAAAATCCGAGATCGGCGCCAGCAGAATAAAGATGACATTACCGTTCATGCGCGCCTGAAAAAGACTGGATGAACTGTTGGCAAAAGCGTTCTGGAGCATAGCCATGACCATCAGACCGGGAACCAGAAAGGTCAGGTAGTCGACCCCCGGCAGCATCTCGCGACTGCGGGAAATCACCGAAGAGAAGATTAAAAGATATAAGAGCACGGTTATCACCGGCGTCAGAATCGTCTGAATCGACACCTTAAGAAAACGCCAGACCTCGCGGGCAAAAAGAATATAGAGGCCGTAAAAATTAAACATCGGGCCCGACCTCCGTCAGTTCAGTATAGACCTCGGTCAAGCCCGGTTCATGAATCCTGAGATCAGAGAACCGAACCCCGGCCTGTTCCAGGGCCGCTAGAACCCCGCCGATCTGATCCTGCTCCCGATGCAGCCGCAACAGCAGTTCACCTTCGGGCGCATCCTGTTTTTTCGCCATCAGCCCCGCCGGCAGCTGCAGGGAACTTCCCGGAAGCAGCTGCAGACGCAGCTGCCGCCAGGAGTAGCGACTGAGCAATTCACTTTTCGGAGCTGACACGATCAGCCGCCCGTGATTGAGAATCGAAATCGTTTCACACATGCTCTCAGCCTCTTCCAGATAGTGGGTGGTCAGAATAATGGTATGGCCCTTGCCGTTAAGACCACGAATAAAGTCCCAGAGCTGCCGCCGCAGGGCGACATCAACCCCGGCCGTCGGTTCATCCAGAATAACCACCGGCGGTCGATGCACCAGAGCCTGAGCAATCAGCACCCGTCGCTTCATCCCGCCGGAGAGATGATTCATCGACGTATCGATTTTGTCCTCCAGATCAAGGGCACCGGTCAACTCTTTAAGCCAGCCTCGATTCTCCCGACCCAGCCCGAAATAACCCGACTGCAGGGTCAGCATTTCGCGCACCGTAAAAAACGGATCGTAAGCCAGTTCCTGAGGCACTACCCCCAGTCGCCGCCGCGCCTGGCGCCATTGCCGCCGGACATCAAAACCCAATACCGCCGCCCGACCCGAGGTCGATCGCGTCAATCCGGCCAGAATATTGATCAAGGTCGATTTCCCGGCCCCGTTAGGTCCCAGCAGGGCAAAAAAAGAGCCTTCCGCAATCGTCAGACTGACCTCAGCCAGAGCTTGCAGCAAACCATACTCTTTACTCAGTTTTTCTATCTCTACAGCTTTCATAATAATTGCAAAAAATAATATTAACTTGACAAAAAGGCTAAAAACATAATAACTTGCTCGTTCGGTTCGCCCTTTCAACAACCCGCCAAACAACCCGGAAAACGCCGTACAAGCTCATTCATGAAGAGCGTCAATACAGGGCCCCGTCCAGAAAGACTTTAATAAACCTCTTTTCTCATCGCTGCGCACCTCTCCCCAGGAAACCGGCGACGCAGCATGGCAACATTCTTTTACCTGAAAGGAGATACCATGAACAGCGCCAGACATCAAGGATCGACTGAAATTACCGAGCTTATACTTGAAGCTGCGGCCAACGCCCGCAGCGAAATCGGTTTTGTTGACAAACAGCCGGCTACCGGTAAAGCCGTTAACTGGCCCATCGACTGCAATATCGGACCAGGACTTGAGGGTGCCATCGCCTGCGAATCCAAAGTCGGCTACGTCAACGGAACTGACGGCCTGCTCTCGTACCGGGGCTATGATATTTTTGAACTCTGTGCCCATTCAACCTACGAAGAGGTCTCCTTTCTCCTTCTGCATGGCCACCTGCCGACCCGCACCGAACTTTACGCCTACGAACAGAAACTGATCCGCTACCGGCACATGAACAAGACCCTCAGACTCCTGATGAGTTTTCCGGTTGAAGAGATGAACGCCATGGCAGCAATGCGTATGGGCACCATCTTCATGCGCCGGGAATTCAGCGATATCGACCAGGAACAGGCCAAACCCGATTTCAATGACGCCATCAGCGCCGACGAAGACTCCATCGCCATGGAGACCAAACCCCACGGCGACAGTCGAGCGATCTACGAGTTTAAAAAGAAGAAAAAACGCCGTAAAAAAAGTTCCCCGGAACTTGACGATGCCAGCGGCCTTGAGGCCTGTTACCATCTGATTGCCGGGGTCCCGACCATCACCGCAGCCATCTCCCGCTTACGTCAGGGCCTAATGCCGTATGAACCTTTAAATGATTTGAGCCATGCCGCCAACCTCTTCTACATGTTCAACGGCCGGCGCCCGACGGCAATTGAAGAGAGGGTTCTCGATGTCACTCTGATTCTTCACGCCGACCACGGCATGAACGCCAGCACCTTTGCCGCAATGGTGGTCGCCTCGACCCTGTCTGACATCTACTTCTCGGTCGGCTCCGGCATTGCCGCCCTGAATGGCCCGCTGCATGGCGGCGCCAACGAGCGGGTGCTGCACACCTTACGCGAGGTCGGCAGCCCGGAGCGCGCCAAAGCGTGGGTCAAACGTTCATTGAAAGAGAATCAAAAAATTCCAGGCTTTGGTCACCGTGTCTATAAAACCTACGATCCCAGAGCGAGAATCTTAGGACCTCTGGCCAAATATCGTTGCCTGGGTTGCGCGGTTGACATTCAACAGCTGATCAATACAGCCGAAAATGTCGAACATGAGGTGGTCGGCAGCCTGGGTAAAGACAAGAAGATTTTCCCCAACGTCGATTACTACTCAGGAGTGGTCTATACCCGTTTAGGCATTGACCCGGCCATGTTTACCCCCCTCTTCGCCGTCAGCCGGGTTGCCGGCTGGACTGCCCGGGTCCTTGAATATATGCAGAACAACCGGATTTTCAGGCCGCGCGCGCTCTATACCGGCAAATTTAACCTGCCTTTTACGAATCTTGATGAACGCTGAAATCTGCACCACGGTCCGCTATGAGCTGGAACAACGCGAAAGGAGCCTTCTGGCTCCTTTCGCCGCTTTCAGTGCCGACTCCCGCGGCCGTGAACGGGCCGAAGAGGAGTGTCGCTACCGTATGGCCTACCAGCACGACCGCGACCGCATCATCCACAGCAAGGCATTCCGGCGTTTAAAGTACAAAACCCAGGTTTTTCTGGCCCCCAGCGGCGATCACTACCGCACCCGCCTGACCCACACCCTGGAAGTCGCCCAGATCGCCCGCACGATTGCCAAAGCCCTGTTTCTGAATGAAGACCTGACCGAAGCGATTGCCCTGGGCCACGACCTCGGCCATACCCCTTTCGGTCATGCCGGAGAGGCCGTTCTCAACCGTCTCCATCCCGACGGCTTCAACCATTTCCAACAGAGCTTAAGGGTAGTTGATCTGCTCGAAAAAGACGGGGCAGGGCTTAATCTGAGCTTCGAAGTGCGCGACGGCATCATCAAACATTCGAAAGGCAAGGGCCAAATTCTCTCCCCCGCTCTGGAACATACCGCAATAACCCTGGAAGGCCAGATTGTCCGGCTCGCCGACATAATCGCCTACGTCAACCATGATCTCGATGATGCCATCCGCGCTCAGACCATCAGCGCCGCCCAGATTCCTGAAGCTTGCCGCTATACCCTGGGCGATAGTCATACCCGGCGTATCAACACCATGGTTACCGATATTATAGATGAAAGCCGAAAAGAGCCCGGAGCTTTAAAGATTTCAACCGAAGTTCTGGAGGCCATGACAGAACTGCGCGCATTTCTCTTCGCCAATGTTTATGAGAGCCCGGCCGTCTACAACGATTTTATAAAAGCCAGTCGTCTGCTCGAAGAGATTTACAGCTATTTTCAGAATAAACCCCATGAGCTCAGCGAAAAGTACTACCCGGGCTATCTCAAACACTGCAGTTTTGCCGACAACCTTCGTGATTTCATCGCCAGCATGACTGACCGCTACGCCTTTTCACTCTACGAAAAACTGTTTCTACCTCACCCTTGGAATATAAAGTAAAAAGCGGAATGACTATTCAAAAACAAACACAAAAAAAACTCATCTATGGATTTATCTTGTTGGCGTGGGTTGGCATGATAGCTCAAAATTTTTGGGCAACCGGCATGGTAACCATGGATCAGATTGAGTTCTCTCTGGATGGTCTGAAAAACGATTTTTTTTCGAAAGTACTTGAGTATGCGACCACTCAAGGGCGGGTTTATTTCTTATTAACAAAAATTATAGACCTCAAGCTGGCTGCATATCCTGATTGTTTTCTCACCAGAATCGCAATAATTTCATCTTTTCTTTTAGGCCCATTGTGCTTCGCATACGCCGTTTTTAACACTCTCACAGCTCGCCTGCTTTTCCTTTGGATATATCTGAATCTGGCATCCGTCGGCTTCAGCCATATGCCGCCTGCAGCTTATCCGGTCGTCACCTCGTTTCCCTTTATCTTTTGGGCTCTTGGTGCAAAAACGGTGCGAATGGTTAACGATGAAACCGCAAACCCGTCACCGTACATAATTATAACTCTTTTTGTCTTGGGCTTTTTGAGTTTTTTTCAATACGAACCAATTACCGCGTTCTCATTTTGTGGATTTTTGTGGTTTATCTCCACCAGCCCTCTGCAAACACGTATCAAAATCATCTTAGGATCAACAGTACTTGGCGCCCTGCTGCTCTATGCAACCGTCTATCTCACCTGGAGACACATCAACCCGTCAAGCTATGCCGGCCTGAAACCGGGAGACCTCTCTCTTTTGACAATTTTTAAAACTACCCTTGCCTATACGCTTGGGGGACTTCCTCTTTTTCTGGAAAACCCACCACTACTATGGGGTGATGCCCTGGTCGGTAAAACCACTTTTCATTTTCCGGAGATCTCCGGGACATCTCTATTGAGCATGGCCAGCATAAGTACTGTTTTAATATTCTGTCTCTGTGCTTTTTGTTTAATCAAACTGATTTTCATACATGAGGATAAAACGAAAAATTCGTTTCTAAATAAAAGGGGATGGATTTACTTAATCGGCGCATTTTTTTTCTTCCTGTCATTAATTGTTTCAGCGAACGGCTTAATTGCCGTATCTGATAAATATCAACACCTGGCAAACAACCAAGCCGCATCTTATCTGACCAGCCGGCTTGCCCTGATGCCAATAAGCTTCATATTGGTAGTGATGCTTAAACATTTGTCAAAGTTAATTCCCAGGAAATTTAATCACACCCTCATTGCTATTGTTGTCATCTTTTTTGGCGTAGTCGGCATTTGGGTTTATACTGGAAATGCCTTAATTGCACCAAGATTGAAAGCTAACCTGGCCCGTTGGCAAGCAGTGACAATTCTAGCCCAATGCCGTCCTTCGGAACTAGAAACACGAGCACTGGTGGCAAACGAGCTTTATTTCAGTGTTTACTCCAATATTCCAGATATTAAAGGATACTGGCAGGATTATACTCGCTTAAGATTTGGTAAACAGTTGGAGCTCCTTGCCTCAAAAAACGCCGACAAAGTCCTCCCCAGAGTGCAACTCTACCATTCTGAAGATGGTGAATTGAAAGCTGTCACAGTCCAATCTAATACATTTTTCGAAATCTATAACAAACGAACATCACCGCCAGCTATTTTTTTTGTTGAAAATAGCGAAGGTCAAGCAACTTCATGCCTCAAGAGCCAAACTTGCCCATTATTTGATTTTCAGCGCTCATTGTACGATATCTCAAACCTTTCCTCTGAATTCAAAAAATCTTTAATCCAGCTGAGTTGGATCGTCCCCGAAACTGCAGTTCTTCCTCAGAATAAATTTACCAACCTGCTCGTTCCTGACAACCAGATAACAGAAGCAGTTCAGGACATCTACCTTCTCTACTTCAAGAGAAATGCTGACGAAGGCGGTCTTAATTTTTACCGCAGCAAAACACTTGAAGCACGCGGCAGCCTCTTTCGGATAATAAACGATTTTGAATCGATTAAAGGGAAAAGCAGCCCAGAGCGTGATCTTGAAGCAGTTTTGTCTACATTAAAAACCTCATCTGAAATAACCGAACAATATACAAAGTTTCTTAAAATTGCTGAGGCCTTAAAACCATTTGGCAGAAGATGGGTTTTATACACAAAATGCAAATCCAGCCTGTTTGAGATCAAGAAAAATTGAGTAGCCCCGAGGTAAATTAATGTGGTTTAAAAACAGTTTTTCCACCTTCAAAAAATATACATCCGTAGGAATATTGAACACGGCCATACATTGGGGTGTTTTTGCGACTGTCTATACCGTAATGAAAGATCAGTCCATTAGTAATTTAATTGGATTTCTGGTTGCAGTTACATTTTCTTTTCATATCAATGCAGGTTGGACGTTTAATTCCTCTATGACATTTAAAAAATATTTAAGCATGGTAACTTTTATGGCCACCTTAAGTTGGCTTATTGGCAAACTTGCTGATTACACAGATTTTTCACCAATTGTCACGCTTGTACTGTTTTCAGGGATTAGTCTGGTTTTGGGGTATTTATTTTCGAAACATTTTATTTTCAGAGGCACCAGGTGAAAATTTCATTAGTTGTACCAGTATACAATGAACAAGATACAATCCCGGTTTTTTTTGAGGCCGTAAAAAACAACCGGTTATTTTGCGAATACGAGATTGAAATCATCTTTATTAACGACGGGAGTACCGACAATACAGCTGAATTCGCCGCCAAGCTGGCACTTGCCAACCCCCTGGTTTCTGTAATAAACTTTTCTAGAAATTTCGGCAAAGAGGCGGCTTTGCTGGCAGGATTAGAATATGCTACCGGTGATGCCGTTATCCCAATTGATGTTGATCTGCAGGACCCTATCGAAGTTATCCCTCTTCTTATTGAAAAATGGGGTCAGGGAGCTGATATAGTTCTCGCGAAAAGGTCGGACAGAAGTTGTGACAGTTACCTAAAACGTCGCAGCGCAGAAATGTTTTACAAGGTCAACAATTATCTTTCAGATTTTAAAATAGAAGAAAATGTTGGTGATTTCAGACTAATGTCACGACAGGTTGTTGAAGCAATCAAAATGTTACCCGAACGTAAGCTGTTTATGAAGGGCCTTTTAAGCTGGGTAGGATTTAAAACAGACATTGTCGAATACACTCGGGCCAAGCGCATAGCCGGAACAACTAAATTCAATACTTGGAAATTATGGAATTTCGCCATTGAAGGCATTACATCGTTCAGCACTTTACCGCTGCGCATCTGGACCTATATTGGCTGTGTCATTGCAATCATCTCTTTATTTTACTCATTATGGATGGTGGCAGACAAGTTGATCTGGGGTAATCCGGTTCCAGGTTACCCATCATTGATCACTGCAATTTTGTTTCTTGGCGGAATCCAACTTATAGGGATTGGTGTTATTGGTGAATATATCGGTCGGATTTACATGGAAACTAAAGCGCGCCCCAGATATATAATTAAAAGTATTACAGGTAACAATTTACGAAAGTAGCACCAAGGACAGATCTCTGGACTTACAAAAAATCAAGTACTATTTTCTAATAAACTCCAGACACCATTTAAGAAATCAATGACTGAAGAGAACGATCCGGCCGATACCCCTTTCATGCTGCTGAACAGCTTAACTGACGAAGAAAAATACTTTTTACAGATAACTGCCCTTTTAGATAGCAACACCCCGCGTCAGGAGCTCTTCCGCATCATGAAGGCCCTGCAGCAGGCTCCGGGGAGCACCTACAAATGGGATGCGGAAAAAGCTGCGAACCAGCTCCGTAAACTGCGCCAGTTGGGGTTGATTGACAACCACAACCGTTGCCAGCAGCAGATTCTTGAAGTCGTGGCCCGCCGGTCGATTGAAAAACGCGCCCTGGAACTCTGCCGCCAGCTGATTCGCTCTTCCTATATCGACAACCAACCCCAGGCCACCGAAAATCAGGAGCTGTGCGCCCGCACTTTAAGAAATTTCCGCCTCGCCTTTTTTAATCACGACTTTGATGCCCTGCAGAAATATCTGCCCGTCTTCTATCGCGCCGCCTACAGTGCGCGTTTTCGCCACCCTTATGCCGCCCTCACCCTCTATCCTTTTGATCAGCAGTGGTTTCTGCAATTTCCCCTGCCGCTGCAGTTTACCGCCCTTGATGACTGTATCACCCACTCTCTCGAAGATCTGGTCGCCACCCCGGAACTTGATCAGTTTATCGCCGCCAACTACCCCGCGGAAAAGATCGGCAGCCGCCCCTTCATCCTGCTCTATGCCCACAAACTGCTTCTCAGCGGCAGGCTCGGCGAACTTAATCGAATCTACAGCCATAACAGCCGGCTCTTTTCCGGCAGCGGTTTCAAGGGGGCCATCGCGGCCCTGCAAGGCGATTTCAACCAGGCCGCCATCGACTTCAGGTCCGACCTGGAGCTGGCCCGCCACCACAACCCCGACGGGGCCGCCTGTTTTGATGCCCCTATCGCTTTCTTCCATATTCTGACCTTAGGACAGACCCAGACCGCAGCCTTCTGGGAAGATGCTGTAAAAGCTTTAAATACCGGTGAGCAGGAGTTCTCCTACAACCCTTTCACCCGGGATCTCTTTCGCCTGGCCGACACCCTGCTTAAACTTTTTCGGGGTCTGGTGGTTGAAGCCCGTGAGAGTTTCAACGCCCTCGAAAAACGGCCCGACAATTCGATTTTCACGATGCTGAAAGCCCTGGTTTCCTACTGGCTCATCGGTGAAATACCTTTAGAAGAGCGCCCCAAACTCAAATTGCTGAACGACAGCACCAGAGCTTCTTTCCCCTGGGTCTCGATCGAATGCGCGCAGTTACTGGCTCTAACCGAACCCGATAACCACGAATCCGATAAGCGTGACGATGGGGCTGCAGGCCTGTCAACAAAATCTCTGCCCGGCGAAACTGACTCTGGGCTTAAAGCCTTAAGTCCGGCTATCGCCATCGAACCGGCCTGGCGCCGCACCCTGGCTGCGCTGCGGCAACTGACCCCCAGAGCTCAACCGGCAACCGACGCGGAAAAAACCGATGCCGCCATGCGCCTGGCCTGGTTTGTCGGCATCTGTGAACCCGGAATTCTCAGCCTGACCCCTAAAATTCAGAAAAACAACGCCGACAACTCCTGGAGTTCAGGCCGTAATCTCGCCCTCAACCGCATCTATGAAGGCGATCTTCTGCCTTTTTTTACGCCGCAGGATCTGCGCATCTGCACCACCCTGCGACGACAGCCTGACGAAAAGGGAGAAACCTATATATTTGACCAGAACAGAGCCCTGCCCGCTCTGGCCGGCCACCCCCATATTTTTCTCAGCGGCCACCCGGAAATTGCGGTCTCGGTCAACCATGGTCAAGCGGCAATCACTGTTGAGAAACAACCCGAAAGAGACCTCTTTACAATCAAACTCCACCCCGACCTTGAAAATCGGGAAACTCTGGTTCTACAGGAAGCCCCAACCCGCTTTACTTTCTACAGCAACACCCCGGAACTTCGCGAAGTAGCCAAATTTTTAGGGACTGAGGGGCTGGTCCTGCCCGGGGAAGCCGAAAGCGAAATCCTGGAGATCCTCAAACCTCTGTCAGCCATTGTCCCAATCTTTACAAGCCTTGATCCAGACGCGACAAACCGCCCTCCGGCCAGCGACGACAAACATCTCTATTTACAAATATTTCCCTCCGGCAACGGTCTGCGTTTCGAACTTGTCGTCAAGCCACTGGGCTCTGCAGGCCCGCTCCTGCAGCCGGGGGTCGGCCAGAAAAATATTTTTGCAACTATCGACCAGACCGCCCGTGTCGCCTGCCGCAACCTCATTCTCGAAAAGCAAAGACAACAAGCTCTGCTTACGGCCTGTCCCGGTTTGACCGATGAGCCGCAAACAGCCAACTGGCAGATCAACGAACTCGAAGATTGCCTGCAGATTCTCTTTGAAATTCAGGAGTTTCAAAAAAAGGGCCGGGAGACGGAAGGTGATGGAGCTGAAGCGGGATCAGACTGGCTCATCTGTGAATGGCCGGCCGGAAAAAAAATAAGCCTGAAAAACCGGACTTCGACTTCAGCCTTTAAATTCAACATTCAGCCCCATAAGGAGTGGTTCAAAATCGAGGGCGAGGTCAAGGTCGATGAAGAACAGATTATCGGGCTGGCCGATCTTCTGAAAACCGTCAAGGCGGGGCCGGGACGTTTTCTCCCCCTGGCTGACAATCAATTCATCGCCCTGACCGAAGATCTGCGCCGGCGTCTGCACGCCTTAAGTTTTTATCTCAGTGACGACGATGGCGAGCTGACTATCCATAAGGCCGCAATCAACAATATTGCCGAACTTATGGCTGACCTGCCTGAAGTCAACTATAGCCGCTCCTGGCAGGAACAGCTCCAACGTTTTCAGGAGGCCGGCAGCTTCAAGCCCAAACTTCCAGAAACCTTAAAAACCGAGCTCAGAGGCTACCAGATTGAAGGTTTTTCCTGGCTCTCTAGACTGGCCCATCTCGGTTTCGGCGCCTGTCTGGCCGATGATATGGGACTCGGCAAAACCGTACAGACCCTGGCTCTGATTCTCTCCCGGGCCCAGGCCGGACCGGTACTGGTGGTCGCCCCGACTTCAGTCTGCGGCAACTGGCTTGCCGAGTGCCAGCGCTTTGCCCCGAAACTTAACCCCATCCTCTTCGGCGGCCCCGAGCGCCAGCAGCTTTTCGACTCGCTTAAACCTTACGATCTTCTGATCTCAAGCTACACCATGCTGCAACAGGAGCAGGAACTCTTCGCCGGCAAAGAGTGGGAGATCATCGTACTGGATGAAGCTCAGGCGATCAAAAACATGAACACCAAACGTTCGCGTTCGGCCATGAGCCTCAAAGGCAGATTCCGTCTGATCACGACCGGCACTCCGATGGAGAACCATCTGGGGGAACTCTGGAACCTCTTCAATTTCATCAATCCCGGACTTTTAGGCTCTCTGGATCAGTTTAATCAGCGGTTTGCCATTCCGATTGAACAGGAAAACAACGAAGAAGCCCGGCAGCATCTGCGTAAAATCCTCAAGCCCTACATCCTGCGCCGCAAAAAAAGTCAGGTTTTAAAAGAACTGCCGCCGCGCACCGAAATTCTTCTTCCTATTGAGATGAGTCTTGAAGAGCGTAATTTCTATGAAGCCGTCCGCCGGCAGGCAATTTCCCGGCTGGAAGAGGTTTCTGAACAGAAAGAAGGCAACAGAAATTCCGCCATTCAGGTTTTGGCCGAGCTCACCCGACTGCGTCTGGCCGCCTGCAACCCCCGGCTGCTGCTGCCGGAAAGTACCATCGAAAGCGCCAAGCTGAAACATTTCGGCCGCATTATTGACGACCTGCTGGCCAACGGCCACCAGGCCCTGGTTTTCAGTCAGTTTGTCAGGCATCTGAGTCTGCTTCGTGACTACCTCGATCAAAAAAGGATCACCTATCGCTACCTGGATGGCACAACCCCGAAGAACCGCCGCCAGACCGAAATCAGCGCCTTTCAGAATGGCGAGGCCGATCTTTTTCTGATCAGCCTTAAAGCCGGCGGTCTCGGTCTTAACCTCACCGCCGCCGACTATGTTCTGCATCTCGACCCCTGGTGGAATCCGGCAATCGAAGATCAGGCTTCCGATCGAGCCCACCGCATCGGTCAGACCCGACCGGTCACAGTCTACCGCCTTATCAGCCAACACACCATCGAAGAAAAAATCGTACGCCTGCATCAGGAAAAACGCAACCTCGCCGACCAGATCCTCTCCGCCAGCGATCAAAGCGCGAGATTTTCGACCACCGAACTGCTGCAGTTGATTAAGGATGGGTGATTTTTTTCAGTGAGCAGTGGGCAGTGGGCAGTGAAAAAACATGCGAATTGACTATCAGTCAAGTAAAAAAAAGGCCCGATGACAAAATATCACCGGGCCTTTTTCAGTGGTTCACAGGTTATTTTCTTGCTTTTTTCAACAACAAAAACAAGAATTAGTTTTTAATAAGAAGAGAGAAAAATCGAAGTTTTATCCCCTTTTGCTTTTATTGTAACTTCTTAAGCTTTCCGGTTAAGCTTTCCGGCGACGAATGCCAAGCAGTCCGAGCAGCCCGGAACCCAAAAGCCAGATCGCGCCGGGAATCGGCACCGGATTCGCTTTGACGGCAACAACCAGATCGTCATAATCAGCATCAACTGGGGACCCGTCATTAAAACCGATAACATGATAGTTATCATTGGCCGCGAACCAGCTGCTTTCAGTGTAATCGTTGAGATAAGAGCCCGACACAGTAAACATTTTTAAATTAGTCATCGCCGTCAGCGAGACATCGTGAGGGCCGTCAATCGTATCATCAAAAAAAGAGGCTGCCACATTGATTACCGCATTATCTCCGGGAGTACTCACGCCCAAATTGCCAAAAACAGGGGCACCTGAGTCCTTAAGGTAGTTCCGGTGTTCTGCCTCAAATCCAAGATAGATGGCACTATACAAACCAGTAGAGAAAGGAGAACTCGCAAGCTCCGTCACCCCGGCTTTAAAATCTACTGAAGAACTTTGCGTATCTCCCGTATTAAACAGAAAACCCAGATTATCAATGGTATATGCCCCAACATAACCTACACTTCCCCCAATCAGCATTATCACCAGAACTGCAGATGTCAGTAACCTTTTCATCTCTTGCCTCCTTTTTATTGCGCACCTATCACAAAATACCAAAAAGTACAAACTATAGAAAATGCAAACTAAACTTTTTTTCTTCTTCTCATCCCCACCATTCCGAGCAGCCCGGAACCCAAAAGCCAGATCGCGCCAGGAATCGGAACTGCGCCGATATTATCATCATCATTCGCAACACCTACCGAGATATTCAGGCTGAGATTGCCGTATTCGGGACTCTGAATCTCATTCCAGACGATGTTAACCGCATTATAGAGACCGGAATTCTCCTCCAGACCGAGAAGCGTAACATCCCCGCCTGTATCGTAAACACCGACACTACCGGAACCTAAATCCAAACGCAGCCACAACTCTGCCAATTACCGGCATTCACGGTAATATCATTCCCCACCGTAGTCCACGACGCATTATCCAGACTATACTGAAGCTTAACCGAACCGCCCCAGTTGGTATAGGAAAAATCGAGTGTAACACTGTCGTCATTACTTCCAGTATCATCATCAACCGCAAAAAAGGTAACGGGATCCATATAAACAGCCCCCGCAGTCCGGATACCAGCGCCCCAAACCACAACCAGAGCTAAAATAACAGCTGCAATAATTTTTTTCATTCCGCCCTCCTTCCACCTGCAAACGAATCAACCAAAACGTCACATTCTGAGAGTATCTTAATGGATACTCGAAAAAACCCAAAAAAGCTATCAGGCAAAAGTATGAAAATGAGACAGGAAGGGTTAAAGAGTTGGTCCAAAGTATGAATCTTCAGTATAGTTACCAATTTTTTCCGGCTACTCCCTTTAAAAATAGTACCAGATCGACTGGTAATCCTCAATCTTCTCGCCGATTGCCGCAAGCCGCTCCAGATAGCTCAGAATCGGCACATCGCGGGCAACATAGGGTGAAGGGGCGACCCGCACGATACCATCCTCCCAGGGGAAAAATTCATAGATCCGCGACCCGTCCGCAGCCAGGCCGATCATCTGCCGCCGACGGGTTGAGCGCAGATAACCTTTTCCCTGCCCCGGAACATTGAAAACAGCTTCATCGGTCCGCTCCATGCCCGGTAGAAGACGGGCCTCTTCAGCCTGTTCCTGCATGAGACGGGCGATCGGCACTCGATATCCGGCGGTTTCATCTTTGCCCTTGGTGTTAAAAGTATAATAAGGATCAATCCCGATCTGACGCAGACGGCGCCGCAGACAGGCCGCCTCAAAACGCCGGGAGACAAAGAAGGTATACACCAGTTGATTATAGATGCTGATCCCCTGACGTTTCAGCCGATCGACTGCCGCCACCACCTCGGGGGTCAATTCGTACACATGCTCAATATGCGTAACCACAACGATTTCCCGCCGCCCCGGCCAACGCAGCGAACCCAGAAAGTCGGCCAGTCGCGCCGTTATCCGCATCGGCATAGTCACCAAAGTGCGGGTGCCGATGCGAATCCGCTCCACTGTCGGCACCGCCGCCACCAGCCCGACTATCCGCTCCAAGGAATCATCCGCCATCGCCAGAGGATCGCCGCCGGTGATCAGAACTTCACGAATCGCCGGGTGCTCACGAATCCAGTTGACCGCCGCCTCAATCTTCTCATCTGCAGCTAAAGCATCAGCGGCCATGGCATCTTCAATTTCCCAATTACGCTGACAATAGACACAGATCTGAGGACAGGTATTAAAGGGCTTGAAAATGCAGATTGAGGGATAACGCCGCGTAATCAGGTCGACGGGTGAGGTATCCTCCTCCAACATAAAATCCAGACCGGAAAAATCACCGCTTCGGCGCCGCGAGGCCAAAACCTCGTCAACATAAGCCGCCGGCGGCAGAACCTGAGCCCGAATCGCGGCATCTCGAAACAAATGCCGACCCTTATCGTCGCTATGATTATCATCCATCAGCGAAAGATAGTAGGGAGTTATTCCGAAAGGCAGGCGAGCCTGACGGGCCCTGGTCACGGCAGCAGCCGCTGCCGAGGACAGATCGACCAGATGCAGCAGGGTCTCAGCATCCTGCACGATATGCTGAACCTGCCACTGCCAATCCTGCCATTGCTCAGCGCTCGCACCGAAATATTTTTTTATACGCTCACTGCGTCTTTGTCGCCGGGCCACGGCCGCAGCCTCCAGACCATCGCTGTAAGTCGACATAAAATGCTCCACCCGGAATGTCATGGCGTCAAGCTGCCGGGAGCGCATCAGAGCCGCCTCGCGGCCGGATAAACCTTCCTGACTATGGTCATCATCAATAATCGCGCTATGCTCAATCATCCGGCCGCAAGCACCATTAAAAAGCGAGATAATCTCGGCATAAAAAGCCGGCCGCAGATCTTTTCGTTCTTCGTTGCAGACAACATCGAAAAGTGCCCGGGCGACACTGAAACCGGCTTTTTCTTCGGCGTGCGCGGAAAAAATCGTACGTAATACGGCGCCGCAATATTTGGTTCGCCGCCGCGGCCCGGTTCCGGCCTGAGCCAGCCGCGCCAGAGCTTCGCCTTCAAGTTCATCAACCAAGGCCAAAAGATGATAGCGCCATTGCGCAAAATTTTCTTCAACACATGCCGCTGAGTCAGCAACCCAGGGCCTGAAAAGACCGGGAACAGCTTCCCGTAAATCCGCAAAAGTAAAAGATCCCTGCAAAACACCTCCATGGCCGAACCTGAATCAGCCTTTACATTAATATAGTTAACATTATAACCATTTTTATACCAAACAGCCACTTTTGTGAAGAAAAAAAACCGGTGTCCGAAAAACCTTCATGGAAACTGTCGCAAAAAATAATTGACAAGCCGCAACCATTCATTGTAAGGGGCTCGGCTATAACTGCGGCTGCGGGATTAACTCAGCTGGTAGAGTGTCAGCTTCCCAAGCTGAAAGTCGCGAGTTCGAATCTCGTATCCCGCTCCAGATTCAGTCAACGTAAAAAAAGGAGGTCCAGCATTGGATCTCCTTTTTTTTGCAGAAACACTCTGACGCAAAATTCCTCCGGAAAATCCTGCCGCATCATAACGCTCCAACCGTGCCATCTTCATCCTCTCTTTCACCCTTTCACCATGGCCGCAAAACATAAAAAAGCAAATGGCACACTGTTTGCTAATGTTTTCCATATGAAACAGAAAATTCCCGCAGTAAAACGTTAAACGGTTCTTACATACAGAGATTCTCTTTACCGGTCCGCTTCCAGGCCGGCAAGCTTTTGCTCAAGGAGTGTCAAATCCATGACAATCAACTCACTTTTTGACAGCACCAGTGCCCTGCTCATCAAGACCGCCCAGCTTCGCACACAGAAAGCCAAGGTTATTGCCGGCAATATCGCCAATGTTGATACCCCCGGCTACAAAGCCAGAGATTTCCGGTTTGCCGAGCAACTGCGTCAGGCTGCCGCCGGCCAACCCGGGGCTCTGGCCATGACGACCACCAGGGCCAATCATATCGGAGGCCTTCACCCCGTCAGTGCAGTTCAGGGAAACATCGGCACTAAAACCAATCCCTTAGGCGGTCTCGATGGCAACTCGGTCAACCTTGATCAGGAAATGGCCGACCAGGCCATCAATAATGAGGCTTTCATGCAAACCATACAGATGCTTAAAACCAAGATGGCCATCCTGAAAAATGCCATCGTCGAAGGAGGTAAATAATCATGGGCTTTGAGGGTATGGTGCAGATCAGTGCGGGCGGCATGGCGGCCCAGCGCTTCAGACTTAATGTTATTGCCAGCAATCTGGCCAACCAGAATACCACCCGCACCCCGGAAGGGGGGGCATATCGGCGCCGGGATGTCGTTTTCCAGGCCACTCCGGCTAACGTTGAAGAAAAAAACTCGGCCGGCTTACCGACAAACACGGAAAATCCAACTATGTCGGTTAAGGTTATTGACGTCATCACCGATCCCTCGCCTCTGGTCATGAAGTACGAACCCGGCCATCCCGACGCAAACTCCGATGGCTACGTTGCCTACCCCAATATCAATACCTTTGAGGAGATGGTCAACATGCTTTCTGCGACCCGCAGCTATGAAGCCAACGCCACCATCATGAAGAATGCCAAAGAGATGGCGGACAAGACCATCGATCTTTTAAAATAAGAGCTCTCCAGCTAATTTAAGTGAGTAAAATTATGACTGTATCAATTTCCAGCAATCCCTTTGCCAGCCATCTTCAGGAACTTCAGCGACTCTCCCGGGAGGCCAGGACCGACCTTCAGGTGCCGGCGGAGAGTCCCGAAGCAAACTTTGCCGGAACTTTAAACCAGGCTCTGGAACAGGTTAATAACTTACAGACCCAGGCTGACCGGAAGATCACGGCCGTCACCGCCGGACAGTCGCAGGACACGCTGGGCGCCATCGTCGCCCTGCAAAAAGCCGATCTCTCCATGCAGCTTTTAGCCCAGGTCCGCAACAAGGTCATGAAAGTCTACGAGGAAATCATTAAAATGCCGATATAATCCAGATTTTTCAAATCAAGTATTTTAGATCTCTGCACCCGAATATCGACCTTGAATATCGAAAGGAAATCACATGGAACGCTTCAAAGCTCTTTTTGACTGGATTAAAGCCCGCACCCCGATACAGAAAATCGCGCTTTTCGGAGGTTCGGCAATTTTAGGGGTCGGCCTGATCACCGCCATCCTGGTCTCTTTTTCGATCTCTTACGTTCCGCTCTATTACAATCTCTCTTCCGAGTATGCGGCCGAGATCGTTGACTATCTGCAGCGCAACCGCATCCCCTACAAACTGGCCGACTCGGGGCAGACCGTCAAGGTTTCCAAAAACGATGTTTACGAAGTCCGCCTGAAGCTGGCCGGCAGTCAGATCATGCGCGGCGGCATCGGCTTTGAGATCTTCGACAAAAGCAATCTCGGGGTTACCGAATTCGTTCAGAACATCAACTTCCAGCGGGCGCTGCAGGGAGAACTTGCTCGCACCATCACCGAGATCAAACAGGTAGAGTCGGCCAGAGTCCACCTGGTGCTGCCGAAAAAGAGTCTTTTTTCCGAAGATCAACAGGATGCAACCTGTTCCGTCATCCTGAAACTGCGGGCCGGCGCCCGCCTGCGACCAGATCAGGTCGAAGGTATCATGTCTCTGGTGGCCGGCAGCGTTGCGGGGCTCGACCCGGACAAAATCACCGTGCTTGACACCTTGGGCACCGTCTTATCTAAGGATCTGGGACAACGGCCCGGACAGAACCAGCTCTCAGCCAATGAACTGAATCTAAAGCGCCAGCATGAAAAAGACCTCGAAGAGAGGCTGCAATCGATGCTTGAAAGGGTGGTCGGCCGGCAAAAAGTAGTGGTTCGGGTTTCAGCCGATCTTGATTTCAGCAAAGTCGAAAAGACGGAAGAGATTTTTGATCCCGATCAGGTGGCTCTGCGGAGCGAGCACCAGCTTAACGAAATGAATGAGGCAAAAAATGGAGCCGGCGATGTTCCCGGCATGAACAGCAATGTACCCGATCGTAAAATCGACCAAGCCGCGCAAAAAGAAGGCCGTAACCAGAACAGCAGATCCGATGAAACCCGCAATTACGAAATCTCAAAACTCGTCAGCCGCACGGTCATGCCGGTCGGCGCGGTAAAAAAAATCAGTGTCGCGGTGATGGTCGACGGTAAATATGAGGGCGGCGGCAAAGACCAGGAAAAAACCTATGTACCACGGAGTGAAGCGGAAATTCAGATCTATACCAACATGGTAAAAAATGCGATCGGCTTTAATAAAAAACGGGGCGATCAGGTTGAAGTAGCGACTGTTGCCTTCAATAACGAAAGCCTTGATCAGGAGGTTGCGGAACTGAACCAGGCCAGCCGTTACGGTATGATTTTCACCGGCCTCAAATATCTGGCGATGGCTCTGGCCGCCCTCTTTTTCTACTTCAAAATTATCAAACCCGGTCTGCGCCTGCTGAGCTCCGGCCTGAGCCGCCCCAGCGAACCGGTAACGCCGCAAAAACCTGCTCATGGCATTGGCGAGATGGCCGATCAGGTGACCGAAAAAGTCGCCATCAACCGACAGGCCACGGTCATGGATCAGGTAGCTTCATTTGCTGCCGAAAGTCCGGAGGAAGTTGCTAAAATCATAAAAGTATGGTTAAAAGGACAAACTGCCTAACCACAGACCACCTGGGGGACAAAAACCCGGCAGCATCGGCCGGGTCAACCCGCCCCCTGCAACCACCTCAACCATCAGGACCGCAAACAACAACATGGCTAAAACCAACAAAGAGAGCAATCTCAGCGGCCGGCAGAAGGCTGCTATCCTGCTCCTCGGCCTGGGCGAAGATGTCGCGGCCGCGGTGTTGCAGCACTGCAGCGAATTCGAACTTCAGCAGTTAAGCCAGGAGATCACCCACCTGGGAGATATTCCCGGCGAAGTGACGGAGGATATCGCCCGTGAGTTTGCTGACACCGTCGGTCATAAGGCGATTTTTTCCGGCGGCCGCGACTATCTCCGCAACATTCTGGTTAAAACCATGGGGGAACATAAGGCCGATAATTTTCTCGATAAGGTGCGTGATTCATTACGCCATAAACCTTTCGGCAACCTGGCCCATGTTGATGCCAAGGTCATCGCCTCTTTCATCCGCAACGAACATCCCCAGACCGTGGCCCTGATCCTGGCCCATCTCGATCCCGAACAGTCCGCCAATATTATCGCCCTGCTGCCGGAAGGGGTTCAGGGTGATATCATGCTCCGCATCGCCTCGCTGGAGGCGGTGCCGCGGGAGATGATCGATGAGATTGAAACCGTGCTTGACGGCGAGCTGAAAACCACCGGCGGCATGGCCAGCATCGGCCTCGGCGGGGTTGAAGCCGTCGCCGAAGTCATCAATAATCTTGACAAGAACACAGAATCTTCGATTATGTCCGTTATTGAGGAAAACGACCCCGATCTGGCCGATGAAATCCGCAAACTGATGTTTACTTTCGACGACCTCGTTAACGTCGACGACCGCGGCATTCAGTCCATTCTCAAAGAGATTAACAACGAAGATCTCCTGCTGGCCTTGAAATCGGCAGTCGAAGAGGTCAAGGAAAAGATCTATCGAAACATGTCACAACGGGCCGCCGCAATGATTCAGGATGACCTTGAAGCTTTAGGCCCGGTTCGCCTGACTGACATTGAAAAAGCCCAGCAGGGTATCGTCAAAGTAGCGCGCAGGCTGGAAGAAGAGGGTAAAATCATTATTGCCTCAAAAGGCGGCGGAGGTGATGTCGTTGTCTAAAAAAAATGATTCCGGCCATTCGGCTTTTCAAACGATCACCTACTCAAAACTTGAGGTGCAGAAAAAACCTGCGGCCAATCTGCACCAGCTCTATGAATTAAAAGAGCTGCATCCTCGATTGACCGGCCCCGCAAGAGGCAGTCATTTAAAGAAAAAACCACCAGCACAGGAAAGTTTTAAAAGTGCCACCTACCCGCTCTCGGTAGTGACCGAGACAGCCTTTTCGGAATCGGGCAGCCGCGATGCACTGGCCGCCATGAAACTTGCCGAGCAGCGCTCCCGACAGACCGAGGATGAAAAAAATGTAATTCTTCACGAAGCCCGGGAAAGAGCCGCCGAAATCATCGCCGCCGCCGAAAGCGAAGCTGACAGAATAAAAAAAGAAATCAGCCTGAAAGCCAGGCAGGAAGGTCTCAAGGCCGCCGCTGAAGAGACCAGCAAACGTCTCTCACACCTCGATGAACTGCTCACGAGATTAGCCGCAATCGAAACGATGTGCCGGCAGCAGCATGAAGAGGCGATGGTAGAGCTGGCCTTGAGCTGCACCCGGCGGCTGCTTAACCGGGAACTCTCACTCAATGACGACGTCATTACCGACATCGTCCGGGAAGTTTTCGACGAAAGCAGCGTCCAGGGAAATGTCACCCTGCTGCTCAACCGTGACGATCTGCAGATGATCAATACGCAGCGCTCGCAGCTGCTCAGTGAGTTTCCTCAGATCAGCGCCCTGAAAATCGAAATCGGTGACAGCATCGAACGGGGCGGTTGCATTCTCGAATCCACTATGGGTCGCATCGATGCAAGCCTGCGCAGTAAATTTGAAGAACTCCAGCGCCTGCTTAATCTCAAATCAACAAGTTGAACCCTAGATGGTTGATTTTGAATCTCTTCGCACCCGTGTTACAACGGAAAAACTGTTTCGCTATACCGGCCAGGTAACCGGTCTGACCGGCCTGGTTATCGAAGGAGACGGCCCCCCGGTCTCCATCGGTGATCTCTGCCGTATTGAAAACCCCCAGAACAGAACCAGTATCACCTGTGAAACCGTTGGTTTCAGAAATCAGAAAATTCTCTTAATGGCCCTGGGCGACCTTCAGGGCATAGCCCCCGGCAACCGCATTTTTTCCATACGCCAGCCCTCCACCATTCCGGTCGGCGAAGCCCTGCTCGGCCGGGTTATCGACGGCCTCGGCAAGCCGCTCGACAACCTCGGTGCAATCATCTGCCCGGAGCAGGTTCCTCTCTTTCGCGATCCCATCAATCCTTTTCAGCGCCGCCGCATTGATACTCCGATTGATCTGGGCATCCGCAGCGTCAACGGACTGCTCACCTGCGGCAAGGGTCAGAGGATGGGGATCATGGCCGGTTCCGGAGTCGGTAAAAGCGTTCTTTTAGGCATGATGGCCCGCTACACCCGGGCCGACATCAATGTTATTGCCCTGATCGGCGAACGCGGCCGCGAAGTCCGCGAATTCATCGAACGTGATCTTGGACCCGAGGGTCTGGCGCGCAGCATCGTGATCGTGGCCACCTCGGACCAAGCTCCGCTCGTGCGCCTGCGGGGAGCTTTCCTGGCCACAGCCATTGCTGAATATTTTCGCGATCTCGGCCGCGACGTCCTCCTGATGATGGACTCTTTAACCCGTTTTGCCATGGCCCAACGTGAAATTGGCCTGGCGATTGGTGAACCGCCAACCAGTAAAGGCTATACGCCATCGGTATTTTCCCTGCTGCCGAAACTGCTGGAAAGGGCCGGACGCAACGACCGGGCGGGCTCCATCACCGGACTCTATACTGTTCTGGTCGAAGGCGATGATCTGACTGAACCCATCGCCGATGCGGCCCGCTCCATTCTTGACGGCCACATTGTCCTCTCCC
>JAFGVI010000036.1 GCA_016938065.1 Deltaproteobacteria bacterium
CCAATGCCGCAGAAAAGGCTGACGCCCTGATGGCGACCGGCAATATTATTGATCAGTTCGGTAATAATCACGGTCTTACCCACCCCGGCACCCCCGAACATCCCGGCTTTGCCACCCTTTTCCAGGGGCGCTAAAAGATCAATGATCTTGATCCCGGTTTCGACAATCTCCGGGGTCACGGTGCGCTCGGCCAGCGGCGGCGGAGCCGCGTAGATGGGCCGTTTTTCAACCCCCGAAAGCGGCGCCCCCTGATCGATAACCTCACCGAAAACATTAAGCATGCGCCCGAGCAGAGCCTCACCCACCGGCATACAGAGCGGCTCCCCGTCACTTAAGACCATCGCTCCCCGCTTGAGGCCGACCACCGGATTAAAAGCGAGGGCCCGCAGCGTGGTCTCGGAGAGATGGGCGGCAACCTCCAACCTGATCTCCACCCCATCCTGACCCGCAACCCGCAAAAGGGCCTGCAGCGGCGGCAGCGGCGCGGCAAAGCCGACATCGACAACCGAACCGTTAACCGCCAGCACCCGGCCCAAATATTTTTCTGCATTACTCTGATTCATGACAGAATATCCCGGGTACAGCGGTGCATAATATCAACCAGGGTGAGATCGGCCACCACCTGCGCAGCTTCGTTTAATACCGGAATCTCCTTGATGTCAGCGGCCAGCATCCGTTCGAGCACGACTTCGACGGTTTCATCAAGGCGGGCCGTAATAACCGGGCGGTCGATAAAATCTAAGGCCGTCTCGGAGGTCGCCATACTGATCAGATGAAGGTTGTCGACAGCTTTGCCGCTGTGGTGAAAAAGCAGGTGCTGCACAAGATTGCCTAGGGAGATGACCCCGATCAGCTGTTGATCCGCGCTGACGACATAGACCAGACGGGCATGCTCGGCCCCGGCAAAGGCCTTGATGATCGCCGGCACCGCCGCCCCGGGGGCGACGGTCGAGAGCCGCCGGGGCCCGCTGACCGCGACAATGTCAGCCACCGTCGCAGAGAGATCGAGACGGGACTCCATCAATACCCCCCCTTTCTGGTTTCACCGGCCTTTTTCAAGGCATAACCGGCCGCCAGCGGGCCGATAATCTCAAAGATAATCGAGGTCGCGGTAATGGTTGAAAGAATATGCGTCCCGATGAGCCCGGCTCCGGGAATTTTATCAAGCTCCTGTTTGACCAGCAGGGCCAGACCAATCGCGACCCCGGCCTGCGAGAGAATGCCGAAACCGAGATAGCGGCGAATCACCTCCGCCATCCGGCAAAAATGGGTCGCCAGCCAGACGCCGATAAAT
Organism: Deltaproteobacteria bacterium; assembly: GCA_016938065.1. Taxonomy (GTDB): domain Bacteria; phylum Desulfobacterota; class Anaeroferrophillalia; order Anaeroferrophillales; family Tharpellaceae; genus Tharpella. The sequence continues at coordinate 1,295 of JAFGVI010000036.1, forward strand.
TTGCCAATGACCCGGGCCAGGATATAGACGAGACCGACCAGACCCAAATCCGGCAGGAGCGCCACCTCAAAATGGAGGCCCGCAAGCCCGAAAAAAAGCACAAAGATCAACCCCAGTACCTGCTGCAGCGGGGCTCGCGTATCGCGGGCAAGATAGGTGGCACTGACATTGACGAAGAAAAAACCGACCATCATACAGACCAGAATCGGCGAGAGATGCCAACGCTCCGCCAGCCCGACCCCGCTTAAAACCGCCCAGAAAATAATGATCAAGCGGTCGGGAGCCTGCGCCTCTCGACGCACCAGCAGAGAAAAAAAACCGCCGAGCCCCGCCCCCAGAACAAAACTTAAACCAGTCTCCCGCAACGGCTGCCAGAGCCCCTGCAAAACAACCTGCGCCAGCGGGGCGGAAGCGGACAAAAGGAAAACCTTGGCCAGCGCCAGGGCAAAACCAAAGATGATCACGGCAAAGCCATCATCAAAACCCACGACGGTATAGAGGGCTTTGGTCAAGGTTCCTTTGGCATTATATTCCTGAATCACGGCCACGGTGCCGGCGGGGGCGCTGGCCGGAGCCATGGCGCCGAAGAGCAGGGACAGAACCGGATCTTGGGTCAGCCAGAAGAGGGCACCGGCCACCACGACGAAGGCCATCAGGGATTCGGCCACAATCACAACGGCAATGCCGCGTCCCAACTTTTTTAGAGAGCTCAGTTGCAGTTCCGAACCGATGACAAAGGCGATACAACCGAGAGCGATACTGGTAATGAATTCAAGTTGCCGCAACTGTTCGCGGGAAAAAACCTTTAGAGCCGAGGGCCCCAGCAGAACCCCGGCGGCCAGATAACCAAGCAGGGCCGGCAGTTTCAGGCGGCGGGCGAGATGGCCGCCGCCATAGCCGCAAATCAGCAGCAGTCCCAGGGCGCTGATCGATGATAAATGTAAACCGGCCAACCGCTTTTCCTTTTTTCAGGCTTTTCCCTACGAACCCCGTGACCTTTGTCGTAAAGACTCTTACGCAGAGCACTTATAATTCTTTTTGCACCAGCTCTAAATAATTTACGGCTCCCTTGAGTGAGGAAAGTTTCGGGTAATCGCTTTCCCGAATCTTACAGGCCAGGCGTTTCTCCAACTGCAAAATAAAATGCAGAAAATCGATTGAATCAAGCGGGTACTGATCACGAAAGTTTTTTTCGGGAACCAGCCCTGCCGTATCAATCTCCGGGGCCACCTCTATCAGGGCCGCAAGAATTTCCTCTTCCAATTTTTTCGGCTGCATAGCTTCCTCTTACAGATTCTCATCCAGGGTTGAGAGATCACCGACCGCCTCGCCCAACACCCGGGCTCGCAAGACCCGACGCATGATCTTACCGGAACGGGTTTTGGGCAAACGCTCAAAAAACTCAACCTCCCGCGGAGCCACCGCCGGTCCCAGAACCCGGCGCGCCCAAGCCTTAAGTTCGCGTTTTAATTGTTCACTTGCACAAAAACCCACTTTCAGAACGACACAGGCTCTAACGCTTTCGTAAAGCAGGGGATCGGGAATGCCGATCACCCCGACGTCGGCAACCGCGGGATGGGCCAGCAGAACCCGCTCGACTTCATAAGGGCCGATCAGATGGCCGGCTGACTTTATGGCATCATCGCGACGGCCGACAAACCAGAAATAGCCGTCGGCATCCCGGCGTACGAGATCGCCGCTCAGATACCAGCCGTCGATAAAACAGCGACGGTAGCGTTTTTCATCATCAATGTAGGCAACAAACATCGAAGGCCAGCCCGCCCGCAGGGCCAGTTCCCCGACCGTTTCCGGAGTCGCAATCATTTCCAGCCGATCTTCAGCCATGCGCTTGACCACCGCGCACTCGATCCCGGGCAGTGCTTTGCCCATAGCCCCCGGTTTTACCGCTATCCCGACATAATTGGCAATCATGATAGCTCCGGTTTCGGTCTGCCACCAACTATCGTGCAGAGGGCAACCGAAAATCTCCCTTCCCCATAAAACCAGCTCCGCGTTGAGGGGTTCACCGACACTGGCGGCAAAATGCAGACTCGAAAAATCATAAGCTTTAAAAAACTCACTCCCGAGACGCATCATCATGCGCAGAGCCGTGGGAGCCGTATACCAGACATTTACCCGATAATCCTGCAGGATTCGACACCAGCGCTGAGGCTCGAACTCCTGACTCTCAACCAGCAGCGTCGCACCAATCACCAGCGGGGCAATAATGCCGTAAGAGGTTCCCGTGACCCAGCCGGGATCGGCCGTACACCAGAAGATGTCGCCGGAACGTAGAGCAAGCGCCTTCTGCGCCGTGGCGTAATGCGCGACCACGGCGCCATGCCGATGCAAAACCCCTTTGGCCCGGCCCGTGGTCCCGCTCGTGAAATGGAGCAGGGCCGGGCTCTCGGCCCGGGTCGCCGGAAGGAACGATTGAGCGCCGGCATAATTGAGCCTCTGCCAGAAATTATCGGCCGCCGGACTCTCCTTATCGACAAGCAAAACCTGTTTAAGTTCCGGCAGCAGTTTGCGTAAAGGCTTGATCTTATCCTCATAAAGCCGTTGCGTGGTAACCAGGACCCGGGCCTTGCCCGCGGTCAGCCGCAGGCGAATCGGCTCGGGACCGAAGACCGCAAACAGAGGAGAGAACACCGCGCCCTGTTTCAGGGTGCCCAGGGCGGTGATGTAAAGTTCGGGCACCCGTCCGAGCAGGGTAAAGACCCGTTCCCCACTGCCGACCTCTAATTGCTGCAGCACCTGAGCAAATTGACCGCTGAGCTTAGCCAGTTCAAGATAGGTGAAATCGCGACAGCTGTCAGCTTCACCAAGCCAGCGCAGAGCCACAGCCTGGCCGCGGCCGTCAAGCACATGGCGATCGACCGCCTCCCAGGCAATATTGAGACCGCCCCCGGGCAAGCCCGGCAAAGCGTTCCGCGCCTCTTCCCAGAAAATTGCGGCAGCTGAACCCGCAAACGGAGACCGGGCCGCAGCCGGCGATAAACTTAAGCCTGACATCGGGCACAAGCCTCAAGCAAGTTTCAGGGTTACCCGCATGATGCTGAAATCTTCGGGAGAACGACTTCTCGTAAAACCCATTACTTCACAAAGTTTCAACATGGTCCGATTATCGGCCAGAACATCGCCGTAGAGCTCGCCGATGCCGCGGGCTTTGGCATAGTCAATGATACGCCGCAGGAGAAAGACCCCCAGTCCCAGGCCGGTCATCTCATGATGAACAATAAGCGCAAACTCGGCTTTTTCGAGATCGGGATCAGCGATGATGCGAACCACGCCATAGATGTCAGCCACACCCGGAATCCCCGGTTCGGTCAGCAGCAAAGCCATCTCCCGATCATAGTCAATCTGCGTAAAGCGGGCCGCGCTGACATGGCTTAAAACTTTCATGGGCAGAAAAAAGCGCAGACGAATCTCCTCCATGGTTAAACTGGCAAAGACCCGCTGCAGAGCCGGTTCATCTTCGGGCACAATGGGACGCAGCCACAATGTGCGCCCGTCGCCGAGCGGCACCTCTTCTTCCAGAGCTTTAGGATAGGGACAGATTGCCAGACGCTGGTGAGGATGATCGCGCGTGGCTCTAACTTTAATTCGGGCATCAAGGCCAAGCACCCCGTCGGCGTCGGCCAGCAGCGGATTTATATCAAGTTCGACAATCTCACCGATGTCGATCACCAGCTGCGAGAGGCGCACCAGGGTCAGGGCGATGGCCTCAAGATCAGCTCCGGGTTGTCCGCGATAACCTTCGAGCAGTTTATAGACCCGCGTCCCGCGCATCAGTTCCCGGGCGAGATGCAGATTGAGCGGCGGCAATCCCAGCGCCTTATCATTAATGACCTCGACGGCAACCCCGCCGTGGCCGAATAAAAGCAGCGGGCCGAACTGACGATCGTCAATCACCCCGACAATCAACTCCAGACTGCCGGGACGCTGGACCATCGGCTGCACAATAAAACCATCAATCCGGGCCTGTGGACAAAGCGCCGCCACCCGTTTAAGCATACCGACGGCGGCCGCTTCCACGGCGGCCGGCTGGTCAAGATTCAGGGCCACCCCGCCGACATCGGATTTATGAATAATCTCCGGCGCCAGAATTTTAAGCGCCACCGGCCGGCCGATCTCCGCCGCCGCCTGCGCCGCCTGGGCCGGTGTTCCGGCCACCAGAGCCGGAACGCAGGCAATCCCGTAAGCCCCTAAAACCGCTTTACTTTCCGGCTCAGTCAGCCAGGCCCGGCCTTCCTTGAGGACGCAGGTAATGATTTTTCGGGCGCTCTCGAGCTCGGGGGTGAAGGTTTCCGGAATTGAGGGCGGCGTCTGCATCAGTAATTCCTGATTACGCCGATAATCAACCATATGCATGAAGGCCCTGACCGCGGCTTCGGGGGTTTCATAAGAGGGTATACCGTGCTCCCGCAACCGGCGCCGGGCCCCGCGGGCCGTCTCTTCCCCGACCCAGCTGGTCAGTACCGAGACGCGATGCGGCCGCTCAAGCATGCTGATAACGGCCTCGGCCGCAGCCGGCGCCGAAGTGACCGCAGTCGGACAATTCAGAATTAATACGGCATCAAGCTGCGAATCGGACAATAGAATCTCAAGCCCGGCGGCATAGCGCTGACCCGAGGCATCCCCAATAATATCAATGGGATTGCCATGCGACCAGGTTTCCGGCAGCACCTTGTCAAGCCTGGCAACAGTCTCCTCCGACAACCGGGCCAGCCGCCCTCCGTACTCAATCAGAGCATCGGTCGCCAGTACGCCAAGGCCGCCGCCATTGGAAAGAATCGCCAGACGCTCCCCGCCGGGAAGTGAACCGGCAGTCAAAGATTCCGCTGCGGCAAAGAGCTCGGCCAGGCTATCTACCCGCAGCATCCCGGCTCGACGAATTGCAGCATCATAAACTGCATCAACCCCGGCCAGGGCTCCGGTATGGGAAGCGGCGGCCCGGGCTCCTTCAAAACAGCGCCCGGCCTTGATAACAGTGACCGGTTTGCTTCGGGCCGCAGCCCGGGCCGCCGACATGAATTTGCGGGCTTGAGTAATCGATTCGATATAAAGCAGAATCGCGGTGGTCGTCCTGTCGCTGGCGAGATAGTCGAGCATATCACCGAAATCGACATCGGCCATATTACCCAGGGAAACAAGATGGGAAAAACCGAGGCCCCGGGCTTTGGCCCAGTCGAGAACGGAGGTGACAATCGCTCCCGATTGCGCGACAAAGGCCAGGTGCCCGGCCAGCGGGGCGGTATGAGCAAAACTGGCGTTCAGACCGACGCCGGGCACCATGACCCCGAGACAATTCGGCCCAGTGATCCGCAACAGTGCGGGACGGGCGGCATCAAGCATCGCCTGATGCAAAAGACAGGACCCGGCCTCGGCAATTTCGCGGAATGCCTCGGAAAAACCGGCGCTGATCACGACCGCCGCCCGGGTCCCTTTGGCGACAAGCTCGGCAATAAGACCGGGAACCGTTGCCGGTGGAGTCGCAATTACGGCCAGATCCGGGGTCTCCGGCAGGTCGGCAATCGCTTTGTAAACCCGAATGCCGCCAATAACCCGATGGTGCGGGTTGACCAAATCGATCGGCCCGGCAAAACCACCGGCCAGCAGATTCGCGGCCAGCACCGCGCCCACCGACTGTTTTTCATCACTGGCGCCGACCAGTACAATCGAACGTGGATGAAAAAGGGAGTCAAGGTTGCGAACGCTCATATTTTCCCTGTTGCGGGAATAATCCCGCAACCCAAAAGACAGTTCTCGGCACGAACCCCAAGGGCACTGCCATTGGGAACAAAACAAGAACCCTTATCCGGCAATGCGATTGTCTGTTTTACTCCCGGGTCATCTTAGCTCCGCATTGGGGACAATCCCGCTGATTGCAAGGCTGACCCACGACATGCGCCAGTTTAGCCCCGCACTGCGGGCAGACGCACCACCCTTCCGGACCGGCCGCCAGCGGGCCGCCGCCCTGACCTCTTCGGTTACGGCCGCCGGCCGGCGGTCCGCTGCCATCTCCTCTCGGCATAATCAACCTCCTCTCCTCGTAAAATTTGTACACTGCAGTTGAAAGACATAATTAACAGTATACTTGTCTCAAGAGGAATGTCAAACGCCAACCTAACCGATCGCTTCGCAAACCTCTGCACCGGAACTGTCCCGAGATGCTATAGATTCTATTGAACGGTTGTCGCGGGAGGGGGGGGGATATCCTGAGGATGAATTTAAAGTGGAGCCTCTGATAACAGGTGAACGCCAATTCATGGCCGACTCAACGTTCTCTGCCTTCTCGAATTATCTCGACAATTTCCTCTGATGTTATCCGAGCCTTAATCGAGGGGATGGCCAGAGGTGACGAAGATTGGTTTTTTTCCGGCTGCAGAGCAAAGGTTCGACCATCTTTTCTGCGGATTAATACCTTGCCGGTATGTTCTGCCTGTTCAAGGAGCGCGGCTCTTGAACGATCAATAATCGTTATTAAAAAAACGGCGATGAAGGGCGGCCCCCCTCCATCGCCGTACGAAAATGCACACATGCGGCTTTTCTGTATAACAATCCAACAACTTTATTAAAAGATTACCCCCCTCCCTAACCGATCGCTTCGGAGCCGGTATCACCGGTGCGGATGCGGTAGCATTGCTCTAAGTTGATGACAAAAATCTTGCCGTCGCCGATGGCTCCGGTATGGGCCCCGTCGGCAATCGCGTTGATGGCTTTATCGACAAACTCGTCATTGACGGCAATCTCGAAGCGCACTTTTTTTAAAAGATTGATCTCCAGCGCGGCGCCGCGATAGGTTTCGGTAAAACCCATCTGCTGGCCGCAGCCTAAAGAGTTGGTAACCGACATCTTGGTAATCTCCGCTTCCATCAATGACTGCTTGACGTCATTTAACTTATGGGGCTGAATGTAGGCGATAATTAATTTCATGATAATCCTCCTTACGGATTTTTATGCTTTCGTTATTATTCCGTCGTATAGATCTGAAAACCGTAGTAGCCTTCATTGCCGTGTTCTTCGATATCGAGACCGCGCAGCTCTTCAGTGCGGGAAACGCGCAGGCCAACAAAGGCCTTGATTACCGAGAACAGCAGCATCCCCATGCCGAAACTCCAGGCAAAAACCGTCGCCACGCCGATCAGCTGTGAAGTCAGCAGCGCCGTACCGCCACCATCCAAAAGCCCGGAAGCCCCGCCGAATTCCCGACTGGCAAAGACACCGACGCAAAGAGTGCCGAAAGCCCCGCAAACCCCGTGCACGCTGATGGCTCCCACCGGATCGTCAATCTTCAGAACGCGATCAACAAATTCGACCGAAAAGATTACCACGATCCCGGCCAGGGCCCCGATAATAATCGCACTGCCGGGAGAGACATTGGCGCAGCCGGCGGTTATGGCGACGAGCCCGGCCAGAGCCCCGTTGAGCGACATGGTGACATCGGGTTTGCCGTAGCGCACCCAGGCCGTAATCATTGAGCTGATAACCCCGGCGGCAGCGGCCAGGTTGGTGGTCACGGCAATCAGACCGATAGTGCTGTTGGCAGCAGTCGTGCTGCCCGGATTAAAACCGAACCAGCCAAACCAGAGAATAAAGACCCCTAACGCACCGGCCAGAATATTATGGCCGGGAATCGCCTTGGATCTGCCGTCGGCGGTATACTTGCCGATCCGGGGCCCCAAGAGATAGGCTCCGGCCAGGGCGAGCCAGCCGCCACAGGAGTGGACCACTGTCGATCCGGCGAAATCGATCATCGGCGTCTGCATCGCAGAGAGCCAGCCGCCGCCCCAGATCCAATGCCCGGAAATCGGATAGATACAGAGGCAGATAAAAGCACTGTAAATGAGATAGGCATTAAACTTGGTCCGTTCGGCCATGGCCCCGGAAACAATCGTCGCGGCGGTGGCAGCAAAGACGCATTGAAAGAGCCAGAAAGCATAATTCCAGAGTCCGGCTTCGGTCGCCGGACTGGTGCCGGAAAGCATAAACTGACTCGACCCGACAAAGCCCGCAACATCATTGCCGAACATCAAGCCAAATCCGAGTACGAAAAAGGCGATTGAGCCGACGCAGAAATCGAGCAGATTTTTCATAATGATATTACAGACATTTTTGGCCCGGGTAAATCCAGCTTCAACCAGGGCGAAACCCGCTTGCATGAAAAAGACCAGGAAAGCCGCCACACAGATCCAGACAAAGTTGACCGCACTCTGGGCCCCGGCCGCGGCTTCGCCCGCCTTAACCACGGCCGTCGCCAGATCCACGGTTTCGGCCGCACCGGCAACTCCGGCAAATCCAGCCGCAAAGATTCCGGCGCTCAGTCCCATAAGACTTACAATCGACCAGGATAGATTATTATTTTTCATTGGAGTTCCTCCTTTAACTTTAGAATGACATGGCAATACTGATGCCGCCGTACAGATTGGTTTCATGATCGCAGCAGCTGTTACTTTTTACCGAATCCCGCAGATCGGAATCAACCACCGTGGAAAGACTCAAGATCGGTGTAATCGTAATCTTATCGCTCACCTGAAAAGGCAGGGCGATAGAGCCGTTGGCATCAACCAGAGCACTTTCATCGACGCCGAAATAGGCGGCGTTATAGTCACTGTCGCCATAACCAAGGCTGGCAGAAAGGTCGAGCCCAACCTTTTCACTAAGCGCAAATGAATGTCCGATACTGAAATTCGCATAGAAGCCATCAACTTCGTCGAAATCATAATAGAGGGTCAAGGCCGGTGCCAGCAGGCAATCATAAGAAAAGGCCAAATAGACTTCATGCGTATCTTCGGACTCGTCCCAGTTGGGAAACTGATATGAGATAATCCCGGCCCCCAGCGTAAATTTGTCGAAAGAGTGACTGTAATCGAGGGTCAGATCGATTTCGGTAAACTGACCGGCCCGACTTTTACAATCGCTGGTATAGACACATTCATCTTCGCCAAAATCGGTAAGATCCATATTACCCCAGAGATTAAACGAAAAACCGCCATAGGCGACTGTCAAGGAAGGCTGTAAGACCGGATCTTCATTGACTTCCAACCCGCGCCAGACATATTTGCTTACCGCCAGAACTTCGGCATCGACACTGACTTTCAATTCTTCCGCCAAAACCGACGAACCGGAAAGAGCTGTACCCAACAGAACAGCGACCAGAACAACCATTAAACTCCGTGATAAATGATTCATTTTTTCCTCCCTGTTTGAAAAACGATGTTAAATAAACGATGACTTTAAAATTCCTTAACTGCAGACCATGACGCCGCGACGAGTCATTTCTCAAAATAACACCTTGCACAGTCAGTGCCAGATCAAAAACAATTTCAACCAAACAAAATAACCCTTTAATTTTAATAATTTAAGAATATAAAGGCAAAGACCGACAAAGAGCACTTCATTCTTATCAAAACGTTAATGTATCATATGAACAATTGAATGGCACATTAATGTATCATTTAATTGGACCGCGGGCCCGGTTCCCGCATTAGCCTTTGCACAGGCCCCGGTTCAGGGATAGTTCAAAGGGTTGTTATCGGCTCCATATTAAGAAACTTACCCCCCCACTATATAATGAAGATACCGATTACGCAGAGAAAAGCAGCCTGCCCCCCCCAAAATACACACAAACAAGCAAGCCTATTCTTTATAATGCATTATTCCCGGCAGATAAAACTCTGGAGAAGGGGATTTTTTTGACAGAGACCGTTCGACAGGTTATCATGTGATATGATATGCACAGCCACCATCAGGCTGTAAAAAAGAAGCTGAGCTCACAATCAGGTCGACAGTTGCAAGGAACAATATTGTAGCAGAAGGAAACACCCATGCTGGCTAAACCTGCCATTCCTCCGGAAACCGAGACCGGGGGCCGGCTTCTACTGGTCGACGATGACGCCGACATTCTTGATTTTTTGAGCTGGCAATTAGTTCACTTCGGCTACACCGTCACCTGCGCCAGTGACGGCCTGCAGGGTCTGGCCCTTCTGCAAGAGGAGTCCTTCGACCTGCTGATCACCGACGTTGTCATGCCGTTGATGGATGGTATGGAACTTATTCAGCAGGTACGCCGCCATAATCTTCCGGTAGCCGATATCATGGTCATCTCCGGAGCTTCCCCTGAGTATGACTATACTGATTTTATCGCTGCCGGGGCCAACGATTTTTTACGCAAACCCTTCCAATTTAATGAATTATACGCAAAAATCCAGCGTATTTTACGGGAAAGATCACTGCTGCGCAAATTGGAAAAGGTTTCAGAGCGTTATCGCAAACTTTTCGAAGAGAGCAGCGCAACCGTCATGCTCCTGGAAAAATACCGCGCTGAACTTTTGGCAGCCAAAGCCGAAGCCGAGCGGGCCAATCGTATAAAGAGTGATTTTATCGCCAATTTAAGCCATGAGATCCGGACGCCAATGAATGTCATTGTCGGCATGAACCGGCTGCTCCTGAAAGAAGAGAATCTCGACGAACGCCAGGAGGACTACCTGAAGACCTCACAAACGGCGGCCGAAAACCTGCTGGAGCTCATCAACGATATCCTCGACATCTCCAAGATCGAGGCCAACCAGCTCCACCTTCACCCACACCCCTTCAGAGCTAGTGAACTCCTGATCGAACTTGAGCGCCTGATGGCCCCGCAGGCGGCGGCTAAAGGTTTAAACCTTAAGCTGCAGGCCGCCCCGGACCTGCCCCAGGTAGTCCACGGAGACCGCCTGCGACTGCGCCAGATCCTCGTTAATCTGATCAGCAATGCCATCAAATTCACAAGTCAGGGTCAGGTTCGAGTGGAGCTCAGGGGCAAAAACGAAGGCCAGCACTTTACCCTGTATGGCCAGGTCAGCGACACCGGAATCGGCATCGCCCCGGCGGAACAGGAACTTATCTTTCAGGCGTTTGAACAGGTTGACCACTCCCTGACCCGGGAACAGAGCGGCAGCGGTCTCGGTCTGGCGATCTGCCGCAAACTGCTGACCTTGATGGGGGGTGAAATCTGGGTCGATAGTGACCGGGGACGAGGCAGCACCTTTCATTTCACCATCCCCTTTGCAATCAGCAGCTTAGACCTGCTTGAGCAAGGCCGGCCCAGCCTGCCAGACCCGGAGTGGCCCCTTCCGCAACCGCAACCGCAACCGCACCAGACACTTTTGCTGGTTGAAGACAATCAAGCCAACCGTAAACTCCTACACTGCCTGTTCGAGAAAACCGACTACCACCTCGTGGAAGCAGTAAACGGCTACGACGCTTTAGAGAAACTCGCCAGCACAGAGATCGATGCGGTTTTGATGGATCTGCAGATGCCGCTGCTTAATGGCCTGCAGACGACCAAAATCATTCGCCGGCTTGAAAGCGACCGGGCCTGTCCTTCACAACTTCTTGCCGAACCCGGAGCAGGTTCATCCGGAGGTATGCAAGGCAAAGCCCTGCCCGAAGCACTGCTTCTGCGTCTGCAAGCCCGCCTTCTCGGCCGCCATCTGCCGATCGTCGCGGTGACCGCCCAAGTGCTGCCGGAAGACCGGGAAAAATGTCTGGCTGCCGGCATGGACGCCTACTTCAGCAAACCTTTTATGCCGGAGCAGCTCTTTGCTTTTCTCACCCGGCACCAGAGCCCGGCCTCACCGCCCCCATTCTTAGAAACACCGGCCTCAAAAACTTCAATCCCGAACACTCCAAACCTGGAGAAAACCAAGACTGACTATAGAAGCCGGGCCTTAAACACCTTGCAAACCACCTATGCCCTGGCTGAAAATGAGTCGGCCACAGTACTTCAGACCTTTACCAACGTCATTACCGACAATCTCATCCGGGCTCAGGCTGACGCCCGCAACGGTGATTTTCCTGATCTGAGCAAGCGAGCCCATGCCCTTAAGGGCAACCTCGTAAATCTCGGCCTTGAAGACCTGGCTGAACTCGCTCAAAACCTGGAGATGAAGGCTAAAAACAGGTTGGAAACAGACGCGCAGGAGCATCTTTTGGAGGACGTAACCGCGCTCGCAAACAAACTCAAAGATTTTTTGACAAAATAACAATCATAAAGGAGGAGACGGATCATGAAAATGCAGGAGATAAGGGAAAAAGCGAGAATGGCTGATATGAAGCCCGGCAAGCTCAATAAGACCGACCTGATTCGGGCGATTCAGATCAAAGAGGGAAATCCCGCCTGCTTTGCCACCGGCAGGATTTTCTGCGACCAAGATGAGTGCTGCTGGCGTGCGGATTGTTTGCCGGCCTCGACCTCAGACCAGACCGGAGTCGGGAATTAAGATGCCATTTTATTAAACTAAAAAAACACGAAGTGCGCGAAGAAAAACATTTTCTCATCTTCATGCACTTCGTGTCTTGGTGGTGTAAATTCCGGTTTTCGATGACAGCCTTTCAGGATCAAGGTAAAATAAAAATCCCGGGGAGTTGAGGGTTATTTATTTGACCTTGACCTCGATCTCTTTAACTTTCGACTCCTCGGTTTTTGCCAGGCTGATCTGCAAAACCCCCTTGTCGAAAGTCGCATTAATCTTATCCGATTTCACATTGACCGGCAGCCTGATATTCCGCTGAAAGGCCCCGGCATACCTTTCTGAACAGTAGCAATGTTCATCTTTGCTCTCTTTTTCTTCCCTCTTTTCGCCTTTGATGGACAGGATATCCCCGGAAATGGTGACCTTGATATCTTTGGCGTCCATCCCCGGCAACTCCGCCCGCACCAGCAGATTTTCTTTGGTCTCGGAGAGGTCAACCGGCGGCAGCCACTCTTCCGCAGTAAAAGTAGGGAGGGAGGTTCCTCCCCAGAAACGATTCCACAGATTGTCCATCTCCCGACGCAATGTCGTCAGTTCTCCCGACGGTCTCCACGGCATTAATTCCATAACAGATCTCCTTTTTGTTAAGTTGCACTCCCCTGATTTCCGTACACCCGGATGTTCCTACCGGCGTCTCACAATCTCCGGTAGTTTTTGCTCAAAACAACTTCGACAAACTCTGCGACCGCCCCCGGCCGGCTTCGAGATAGGGAAGCAGACCGGTCATGACCTCGACCAGTCGCCCAACCGGCAACTCTTCGGCTGGCGGCAGCAGTTCTTCTGGGGCCCGCCTTCGCAGAAAGCTGAAAACCTCATCAAAATCCTGCTCCCGCTCCCGGCAGCTAAGAGCTGCCGCTCCCGCCTTGTAATCAAAGTGACCGCTTTGCGCAAAACCGGGCAAAAAGACTATATCTTTGGCGATAATGAGGCTGCCCGCCGTAATCTCCGAAGTAAAGAGAATTTTTTCAAAACTGGTTATCTCCAGAATCTTGCGTTCACATATACCCTCGATGCCATCCACCACCATAGCAAACGATCCGGCGTCATCCCGCACAAAAACAAAATAATCTTCAAGCTCCAATTCCCGTTCCGGCAAGTTAAGTTTCCGACGCAGATTAATAACCGGCAAGACCTCGCCCTGAACATTAATAAGCCCCAGAAGATCCTCCGAACCTTTGGGCAGAGAGGTTATATCAAGCACGGAAACTACCTGTTCGACCGCCGGCAACGGCATCGCATAGCACTTTTTTTCAAGCCTGAAGAGAAGCAACGGTTCGGACATCGATAAAAATCCTCCTTTAAAAAATCGCCCTGGTTTGAGTCTCTGCATGGGAACAGCCTGCCACCGGCAGACGGGCCAGGGAGAGACAGAAGGTGACCCCGCGCTCGGCCCCCGGAAGCACCCAGGCCGCACCTTGATGACGCTCGGCCATCTCCCGGACAATCGCCAGGCCGAGACCGCTGCCGGGAGCTTTGGCAGCAAAGCTATCGCCCCGCTGAAAAGATTCAAACAGCTGACCGGGAGCCACGCCCTTCAAGGTCTGACCATCATTTTTAACCGAGATAACGTGAAAATGCTTTTCCGCCTGATAAACAATCTCGATCTTCTCCAGCTGATCCCCGCCATATTTTAAGGCGTTATCGATGAGGTTGCGAAAAACCCGCTGCAGAGCCATGCGATCACAGACAATCTCAGCCGCGACGCCGGCATAACTCAAAACCACAGCCCGTTCCTCAAGCCTTGCGGCAAATTCATTTTCCACCTCAAACAACAACTCCTCAAGAGCCAGCGTTTCGAGCTGCAGGGGGGCCTCCCGAGTCGCCAGATAGCTGTTAAGCTGCTCGATCAGGACAAGCATAGCACCGGCAGTCCGACTCACCTGATGACAACACTGCTGCCATTTAGAGGGCAGACCGTCGCAGACCGAGCCCTGCAGGTGCCGGGTCAGACCGCTGATGACGATCGCCGGACTTTTGAGATCATGGACCACGGCCCCGACAAAACCCTTAAGTTTTTCGGCTTCGGTGCCCAGCTCTTTAATAAGGCGGCGCTTGCGCTCCAGCGCCAGGTTCAACCCCATGATAGTTTCCCGAAATTCAAGATGCTCCATCTCCAGCAGCAGGCAGTGCTCATAGAGTTCCCGAAGCAGCTCTTTATCCTCAACCCCGCTCGGCGCCTTCCAGCCCTGCAAAAAGGCTTCGGTCTCTTGATACAACCCCAGTCTTTGTGAGGTCGACAGCCCTGACATCTTGAATTTCTCCCCGGTTCAAATTGCGGTTTTCCTCTGAACCTCGACGCTCCTGCGGGAAAAATCGCGTTTTTCCGCGGGAACGTCGAGATGTAAATAAAGGGAGCAACAGACAACGCAGGATCTGTTCCGATCCCGGAAATTTTTCAGGAAATATTTTTTGAGAAGGCAATTTCAACAACTTAGGTGTGGAAATAACAATCGGGTCAGGCTCGGACAGGTTCTTGAAGAGGCGGTGTTTGATAAGAATAATATGAGACGGTGAGAATAGTATTAAACGCCGACGCGAATGGTGCCGGCAGGAAGGCACCATGAAGACGCAGGAAAAAACTATAACCCCAACTGCTTGATCCGGTAACGCAATTTATGGGGTGCCATTTTGAGAGACCGGGCGGCCTGAGCAACATTGCCGCCATTCTGCTTCAGACGTTCCCGAATCAAGGCCCGGATGGCGCTGTCAAAATCGGCAGCTTCCGGTAGAGGTCGCAAACCCGGCGGTGGCCCGCCCAGAAAGAGATGACGCGGCTCAATCTTCTCCCCTTCTTCCAGCAGAGCTATACGTTCAATCGTATTGCGCAATTCGCGAACATTCCCGGGCCAGCTATGGGCCCGAAGCCGGGCCTCGGCCTCAGGGCTGATTGCGGTAAAAGAACTCTGGCACAGATTACGAAAAACCATGAGAAAGTGCCGAGCCAGAGGCAGGATATTCTCGCGCTCTTTTCTTAACGGAGGAATCTCCAAGGTGATGGGATTGAGGCGATAAAAAAGATCCTGCCGGAAGGTACCCCGGGCCACGGCCTCGCTAAGATCGACATTGGTGGCGGCGATCACCCGGGCTGCGACCGGGATCTCGGCATCACCGCCGACGGGACAGAAAAAGCGATCCTCGACAACGCTTAAAAGCTTGGCCTGGCTCTCCAGGGGCATGGCCCCGATCTCATCAAGAAAGATGGTGCCGCTGCCGGCCTGGGCAAAACGTCCCTTGCGCCCTTCGCGCCGGGCGCCGGTAAAGGCCCCGCGACCGTAACCGAAAAGCTCGCTCTCAACCAGTTCCCGCGAAAGGGCGGCACAGTTAACCGTGACAAAAGGCTCGTGCCGGGCCCGGCTGCGCGCGTGAATCGCCCGGGCCAAAACCCCTTTGCCGGTGCCGGTTTCGCCGCAGATCAGAATCGGCGTCGGCCCGCGCTCAACCACTCGGGCCGCCAGAGCCAGAGCCTGGGCCAGAGGTTTGCTCTCGTAAAGCAAAGGGGCGGGAGCGGCCGAAGCTTCAGCCCCCGGCGCCGGGGCCGAAGCAACCGACTCCGCCTGCTGCTTGAGACCCTCTTTGATATGCCGACGCAGCAGCGGAAGATTGACCGGTTTCGCCAGATAAGCAAAAGCACCGAGCTTGACCGCCCGAACAACGTCGTCAATTTCATCGGCGCCAGTCACCATGATAATGACCATCTCGGGCACCAACCGACGCATCGCCTTAATCAGTTTCAGACCATCGCAATCGGGCAGCCCGATATCGAGAAGAACGCAATCCACCTTTTCCTGCTGCAGGTGGGCCAGGGCAGCCTGGCCGCTGTGAACAGCCTTCACAGTATAATCCGGTGCCAGACTTAAGGTCAGGGCCTGGGTTAAACCAAGATCATCATCGACAAGCAGAAGGGAAGGGAGCATGATGTAGTAAAACCTTCAGAATATCATCTCTCATCAAGAACTTCACGCAGCAGCCGTGCGAGTTTTTCCCGGCCGAGCGGCTTTTCCGCATATTTTTTAATGCCCAGGGCCCGAGCCTCTTCTTCTGCAAATGCCGAACTGTAGCCGGTGCAGAGAATAATCGGCAGATCCGGCCGAAGTTCAAGAGCGGCCCGGGCCAGCTCCGCGCCGGAGAGTTCGGGCATGCTCTGGTCGGTGAGCAGCAGATCAAAACCGTCGGGCTTTCGACGCAGATGAAGCAGGGCCTCGACACTTGAAGTCACGGCCGTCACCTGATAACCGAGGCCGGCAAGCAGACGCTGATTGAGATTCACAATCTGGGCTTCGTCATCAACCAGCAGAATCCGTTCACTGCCCCGAGGCAGAGCTTTGCCCGCGAGGGCGGCCCCGGACGCCGCCACGACTTCCTTGAGCGGCAGGTAGACAGCAATCGTGCTGCCTTTACCGGACACGCTCTCTACCCGGATAAAACCATGCCCGCTTTTGACAATCCCGTAGACCACAGCCAGACCGAGACCGGAACCCCGGCCCACCTCGCGGGTCGTAAAATAGGGCTCAAAAATATGTTCAAGAACGGTCGGGTCGATACCACAACCGTTGTCGCTGACGCTCAAAAGCACAAAAGGACCGGGCTTGACCTCAGGTTCCCCGACAAGCTCAGCCGCAAAAACCTCCCGCCGCTGCAGTTTGACCGTAATTTTTCCAGTTTCATTTTTCAGGGCCTTAAAGGCATTCATACAGAGGTTCATGACCACCTGATGAAACTGGGTCGGATCGACCTCAATAACGCCGCACCGAGGTTCAATCTCAGTCTCGATATCCACCGTTGCCGGCAAGGTGGCACGCAGCATCTGCAGGCTCTCTTTGAGCAGCGGCTGGGGCAATAAGGCTTGCCGGCGCACCCCGCTTTTACGGCTGAAGTCGAGAATCTGCCGGACCAGGGCCGCCGCCCGCTGGGTTCCGGCAACAATGCTCTCGAGCTCTTTGCCCTCCGGGCCGGAACTTGAAAGTTTTCCCCCCAAGGTTTCGGCCGCCCCGAGAATAACCTGCAGAATATTGTTAAAATCGTGAGCAATGCCGCCGGCCAGGGTGCCGATCGCCTCCATCTTCTGCGACTGGCGCAGCTGCTCTTCAAGCTTTTTCATTTGACTTAAGTCGGTTATGACTACCCGAAACTGCCCCGGTTCCGCCGCCCCCGAGGGCACGACCAGGCTGGAAAGCTGCACCGGCAGGAGAACGCCGGCCGCGCTCTTGAGACGCAGCTCACATGAATTCTCCTGGGAACCGGTCAAAAACTCCCGGATATAAAGATAGTAACGGTCACTGTCTTCCGGGGAGATAAAGGCGGCCAGGCGCTGTTGCCGCAGATCCTGCCGGGGCACCCCCAAAAAGCTCGCAGCCCGCAGATTGGCTTCGAGAATCACTCCCTTAGAACTGAGGGTCAGAAAGCCGACCGGGGCAAAATCATAGAAATCGACATAGTGCCGCTGCTCGGTTTCAAGCTCAGTTAAAGCCTGGCGCAGATCCTCGTTCTGCAGTTCAAGTTCAATCTGGTAGGTGTCAAGCTCATGCAACAGTTTTTTGAATTCGGAAGTGGCCGGGTCCTCGGCCGCAGCA
>JAFGVI010000037.1 GCA_016938065.1 Deltaproteobacteria bacterium
AATTTATTTAAATGTCAATAAAAAAAATTTATAAATAATTAAAAAAAACTATTAAATAGTTTTATAATTTAATTTTAATTAAAGTTAATGAAAAGTATTGATTAGAATAGGTTGAGCTGTATGCATGGCTTGGTCTAAAGGAGCGGATTATCGGGAGCTGGTAACGGAAAGCTAAACAGGGACATCGCTATGGCGATGTCCTTGTTTGAAAGGCGTTTGCAGGTTGTCAGGGCAGGAAAGTCAGGGCTTAGAGAGCATGGTTGAGAACCAGATCTCTTTATCGGAAGTAATAATAGAGCGGTAGGGTGTGAATGTTGTTGTCAGATTCCCATGCGGCGCATGATTTTTATCCAGATGATATCTAAAGGTTGATAGAGGAGGTGAATCGCGACTAAGGCCGCGACCATGCCGGCGAGCATTAAGACTGTGAGCAGAACGTAACGCAGATGTCGTTTGCGGCGTTCACTGCGGTTTTCCATGATTGGTGTGACACTCAGTACCGGAACTCCGGTCAGACGTCTCAGCTCAGCGACGCTTTTAACTGAAGTATCAAGGTTCTCTCTTAAAGCGCAGACACCGGCAGCTAACCCCAGAGACAGAACGAATCCGATCAGAACAATAGCCATGCGATTTGGTTTGAAAGGTTTTTCCGGGGTCTGTGCCGGATCGATGATCTTGAAGCGCTCACCCTGTTGTGATTCTTCCATCTGCTGGGCGACCTGAGCTTCAGTCAGTTTATGGGAGACATCCGTATAGCGCTGCTGGGCCTGTTCAAGGTCTCTGGAGAGGCGATTATAGTCGCGTTCGACCATGGGGGCGTTTTCGAGCCGGGCCTGGTAGTCAGCCAGACTTTTGCTGGTTTGCTGGTATTCGGCTTCGGTTGCGGCAATATCCAGGGCGGCAGATCTTATCTGGACCTGCAGGTTGATATAGGCGGGATTGCTGCTGTTGCGGTTTTCCGCCGGGGTTGAGTCCTTTGCCGGTGCTGCTTCAGTTAAAGCATCAATCTCTTGGCTTAAGGTTTCGATCTCTTTTTCCCGTTGCAGACGATCCGGATGTTTGTCTCCCAAACGGGCCTGTAATTCATTGTTCTGCCGTATAAGTTTTTCCAGCTGTTCGCGTTTTTCTTTAAGTTGATTGGTGGCACCGGCAAGATTCGGGTTCTGCAGTTCGATCTCGGCAATTTCCCGCTCGGTTTTTTTGATGTCGGGATGAATGTCAGAGTAGCGGGCTTTCAGGGTAGTCAGCTGCATGCGTAAAGCTTTCAGCTTTTCATCGGGCGGCAGTAAGAGACGTCCTTCATCGTTGCGCAGTTGGCTGCTGCTTTGCTCAGGGTCAATCGAGGCGAGCTGGCCCTCAAGGTAGAGTTTACGCTCTTTCAGGGAGCGCAACTGCATACGGTTCTGTTCAAGGTCTCGCGTCAGGCGATTTACGGCCTGCAGGTTGACCGCGTTGAACTCGGGAAGCTCACGACCATGTTGCTGTTTGAAAAGACTGATCTGTTCTTCAAGTCTGCTGATGGCCTGCGAAAGTTCGGTTTTTTCCTGAGTGAGAAATGTTGCGATATTAGTGACCCGTTCTTCACGCTGACGCAGATTTTCTTCGAGGTAGAGTGAGGTCAGTCGGTTGGTTACCTTGGTCACTATATCGGGATTTTCGCCCTGGTAGGAGAGGCTGAAGGCGATGGTTGCGGTACTGGGTCTGCCGGTACGGCGGTCAACGACATCGGCGCTGATAGTCTGTAAAGCAATATTGGTACGCAGACGGGCGATAATCTCTTCTTTGGTGTGATTCTTCTGCATCTCCGGATAGAG
This sequence comes from Deltaproteobacteria bacterium, assembly GCA_016938065.1. Lineage (GTDB taxonomy): Bacteria > Desulfobacterota > Anaeroferrophillalia > Anaeroferrophillales > Tharpellaceae > Tharpella. Next base: position 1,815 of record JAFGVI010000037.1, read on the forward strand.
GTTGAAACGATCGATAATCTCCTGCAGACGGGGACGGCTCATAATCTGCTGCGTGATTACTTGCAGGCGTTCTTCAACATAGCTGGTGATTGTGGTCTGGGCAAACTCCTGAGGAATCTGCTGCTCTTCAATTAGAATGGTGCTCTCGGCCCGGTAGACGGCCGGCAGCAGGATGGCGGTGGCCAGAGCCGCGACCAGGGTCAGGATAAAGAGGCCGAAGAAAACTTTGCGCTGGCGGCGAATGATGCCTTTGACCTGTTCGATTGATATCGCTTCCTGGGGTTGAGCTTGCATGCAGCGGTCTCTTAATCCAGAAGTTTGGGGAAATTAAAAACCAGGGCCAACCAGACCCGGTTGCGCTCGTAACTGTCGTTTTCGGTCAGGGTCTTGTCTGTCGTGTGAGCGTAAAGGTAGTGGAGCTGGAGCTGATGATTTTTCAACAGCTGGTAAGAGATGCGGGGGTGAAGATAATAATAGGAACTGTCTTCGCTACTGTAGTCGTCATTTGACTTGGAAAAATAGAGGCCTGCGCCGAAACCGCCGCTCAGGCGCGGGCTGATGGCCCAGTCGATTGATCCGGTGAAGCGGTCACGGTCGATGGGGCTGCCGGTTGAGGTGTAGGTCAGATCACGGTTATAGTTCAGCCTGTAGTGCAAGGTTTCATTCCGGCCGCTCAACGAGATGTCGGCGGTTCCGCCGACATCTCCCTTGTTGATGGTCATTTTTTTCAACTGCCAGAAAAACATGCCGCTGGTCGCATCAAAGGTTGGTACATAAGTGGTGTAATAGTAATCCGAATCGGTATAGCGCAGACCGAGATAGCTGGAGAGGGTTAACTTTTCACTGATGGCACGGCTCCATCCCAGACTCAGGCCGTAGTTGTCGACCGTACTGACATCGGATTTGTAGCGGTAGTAAGAGGGCTGCAGGAAAAGCTGGTCACGCTGGTTGCGAAAACGGTAGTTCAAACTGCCGACTAGGCTGTGGGAGTCGTAGTCGGTATTGCCGGGCCCTTTATAACGGGTATTGCCGTAACTGTACTCAAAGCTCGAAAAGAGCAGTTCGCTCAGCTGATAGCGAGCCCCGCCGTTAAGAGTAAAACGTTCCCGACGATAAAGGTTTTCGACGATGCCGGTCTCTTCAAGTTCGGATTCCAGGGTTGAGTCGCGGTTGTAGGAACCGCCGGCATCTAAGGCCAATCTTTCAGAAAGCTGGTATGCGCTGGTTATTGTGTAGCGCTGGTACTCGTCATTGTATTGGTTTTCTGAAGCAAAACGTCTGATTTCAGCTTCAGCAGTACCGCTTATATCGAGTCGAGGAGTTTGCCAGGCGGCTTGCATGGATGGGATGAAAACTCCAAGCCAGTCGCTCTTGGCATCGCTGTTGGCAAAAGTGATATTGTCGTCATACTCTCCGCGAAATTGCAGGGAAGGGTTAAAGGTGAAATCGCCAGCCCCCAGAGAAAAGCCAGGAAAGACCGTCGAAAAAAATAGAATTATGCATGAAAAACAAACTTTTTTCACGGTTCTGTATCTCCTCTCATGCGAATGTCGGACAAAGTGTTTAACTGCGGCAAGTCTTTGATTCAGGGCACGATAATGACGTCACCACGTTGGATGGTGATATTCTGCTCCAGATTTTTCCCTTTTTCAACCTCGGCATAATCAAAAGGAATTTTGATCATCCTGCCATCCTGATGTCGCAGAATGTAGATTCTGCCGGTGGAGGCAAAGGGGTTGAGACCGCCGGCCATGGCCAGAAGCTGCATGGTGGTGGTTTCAAGATCAATGGGGAATTGGCCTGGTTTGTTGACTTTGCCGATAACATAGGCGCGCAGGCTGTTGATCTGGCGCAGCATTACAGTTACGGTGGCGTCGGGAATGAAATCTTCAAGTCTTTTCGTGATTTCCCGGCGCAAAGCGGCGACGGTCATATCTTTGACTTTGATTTCACCAACCAGAGGGAAGGCGATAGTGAGGTCCGGCGGGACGATGACTTCACGGCTTAGGCTCTCTTCTTTCCAGACCGAAATCTCAAGAACGTCGCCGGCACCGATGCGATATCCGGCCTCATCTTCAGCCCGGCCCGGAAGGAAAAATGTCAGCAAAAGAAAGAGTGAAAAAAAAGTGCAGCGGAGAATTTTTTTTGTGATAAAACTGTTGACGGGTCGCCTGCAGGCATGTTGTTGTTTGACCATGGCCAGACTGCATTCTTATTGGCAAAGGATTGTAATCATGATAACCATTACTCTTGATCTGTACAACGATCTCTTCTATAGCGTCAGGAAAGAAAAACTACAACGATTTATTTGTCGGCGGAGGCTTACGGTAACTGGCTGTATTTTTATTGCATTATAAACAGTTAATGCTATACAGTCAACCCTCGTGGTTGGATTAGTATTTTACAGGTCATTTTCTTGTTTTTTTTCAACTCTTTTCTTTAGTTCAGAACTGATGTCTGTTCAACTTTTTGACAGCCACTGTCATCTGACCGATGCTCCCTTGGCCCAGGATCTCGAAGGCGTACTCCAGCGTGCGTTAAACGACGGGGTTGCGAAGCTTCTGGTGCCGGGTTATGATTTTGCGTCCAGCCGGGCGGCCTGCCGTCTGGCGGCAGGCCGCCCTTCGCTTTATGCTGCTGTCGGACTGCATCCGGCGTGGCTTGAGCCCGCAACTGAATTTTCTCCTGAGCCATTTCGGCAGCTGGCGCGTCTGCGGGCTCCGGTTGCGATTGGCGAGATCGGGCTTGATTATGCGCTGAAAGATTTCTCAGAGGTTCGGCAGGCTGAAGTCTTGAGAGTTCAACTTGAGCTGGCGACGATTCTGTCGCTGCCGGTTATCATCCATTGTCGTCGGGCTTTTGCTCCGCTCTATCAGATCTTACGGGACTATCCCGGGGTTAGCGGAGTTCTGCATGCTTATGGCGGGGGGGTGCAGATGGCGGATAAATTTCTCTCTTTAGGTTATTATCTCGGGTTTGGGGGCGGGTTGACCCGTCCTCAGGCGCGCAAAGTTCGAGAAACCGCGTTAATGGTACCTTCAGACCGTATTCTTTTGGAAACCGATGCTCCCTATATTGGTTCCCATACGGTTGCCCGAGGGGAATCTGAGCCTCGGGATATCAGGGCTGTGGCTCTGTCTCTGGCCGCTTTACGGCAATGGAGCCCGGCGCAGACGGCACTGTTGACGACAGCCAATGCTGTTCGTCTGTTTAAATTATCAGAAAAGGTCTGAGTATGTCTCCTGCTTCTTCGGCAACTGCTTTTTCGCGGCTGGCCCTGCTTTTCGGCGAGGACGGTCTTGAGCGTCTGGCGGCGGCCCATGTTGCCATCGTCGGTCTGGGTGCGGTCGGCTCTTTCGCGGCCGAGGCTCTGGCCCGTACGGCGGTGGGCTCTCTGACCTTGATCGATTTTGATCTGGTGGGGGCAACCAATATCAACCGGCAACTTTTTGCCCTGCATTCAACAGTCGGTCAGGCCAAGGTCGATGTCGCCAAAGCGCGCTTGCTCGATATTAATCCTCACCTCAGAATTGAGTGCCGGCAGATTTTTTATCATCACGATACTGCCGCCGAGCTTCTTGCCGAGCGCAATTTTGATTTTCTGATTGATGCAATTGATGGTGCCGCCCCGAAACTTGATCTTATCAGAAAATGTCTGGCCATGCAGATTCCTTTTATCTCAGCGATGGGAGCTGCCGGTCGCAGTCAGCCGACTCTGGTTAAGATCGCAGACCTGATGGCGACCAGTGGTTGTCCGCTGGCCCGGGTAATGCGGAAAAAGTTGCGGCGCGAAGGGATCGGGAAAGGAGCGGTTAAAGTCGTTTATTCTCCGGAAGTGATTGTTGCTGAATCGTGTGACCCGGAATTGTTTACCGAGGATGAACGTGAGGAATTTTTTCAACGGGGAAGGCGTCGCCGTATTCAGCCCAGCGCTGTTTTTATGCCTGGTGTCTTCGGACTGATGGCGGCGCAGTATGTTGTCGATGGGATTCTGAAAGGTTGATCTGCGCCCATTAAGGGATTTAACCGTATGATCGGTGACTCGTGCAGTTACTCCGCGATTTTTCTTAAATTATTGGCGAATCTGAGGCGGTTGTGCTATGGTGGTTAAGGTTTCAGGGTTAAAAACCGAGAGCTGATTTAAGTTGTTTGATTTGATATGGTTGCGTGTTTATTTTTTTGAGGAGTTTTATTGTGCAGGATAAGGAAAAGAATATTCCGGAGGGAAACCTTGAGGGCTGTGACTGTTCAGGTGAAAGTCGGGTTAATTTTATTCAGGCGCAGATTGATGATGATCTGAAAGCCGGCAAAAACGAAGCCCGGGTGCATACCCGTTTTCCACCCGAGCCTAACGGCTATCTGCATATCGGTCATGCCAAATCAATCTGTCTCAATTTTGGTCTCGCCGAAATTTTCAAAGGTTTCTGCAATCTTCGTTTCGACGATACCAATCCGAGCAAGGAAGAGGTTGAATATGTTGAGTCCATCAAGGAAGATGTCAGATGGCTCGGTTTCGACTGGGATGGGCGTGAATTTTTTGCCTCGGACTACTTTGAAAAGCTTTATGCCTATGCCGTGCAGCTGATTAAAGACGGGAAGGCTTATGTCTGTGATCTGAGTCCGGAGGCGACCCGGGAGTATCGTGGCACGTTGAAGGAAGCCGGTCGCAACAGTCCCTATCGGGAGCGGTCGGTGGCGGAAAACCTTGATCTTTTTGCCCGCATGCGGGCGGGTGAGTTTGCCGACGGCTCGCGGGTTCTGCGCGCTAAAATCGATATGGCGGCCGGCAATATGAATATGCGGGACCCGGTTATTTACCGGATTTTGCGGGCGCATCACCATCGCACCGGTGATGCCTGGTGCATCTATCCGATGTATGATTTCGCGCACGGGCTTTCGGATGCCATCGAGGGGATAACCCACTCAATCTGTACGCTCGAATTCGAGGATCACCGCCCTTTATATGACTGGTTTATTGAACAGCTGCCGGTTCCCTGCCGGCCCCGGCAGATTGAGTTTGCCCGGCTCAATCTCAGCTATACGGTGATGAGTAAAAGAAAACTGCTTAAACTGGTTAATGATGGTCTGGTAGACGGCTGGGATGATCCGCGTCTGCCGACCCTTTCCGGTTTGAGAAGACGCGGATTTTCACCGGCGTCGATTCGTAATTTCTGTGAACGGATCGGGGTGGCCAAACGCAACAGTATGGTTGATGTCGCTTTACTTGAGCACGCTGTCCGCGAAGATCTCAATCGGATAGCGTCCCGCTACATGGCGGTTCTGCAGCCGTTGAAGCTGATTATTGATAATTATCCTGAAGGTCAGGTGGAAGAGCTTGATGCGGTTAATCATCCTGAAGATCCTGCGGCGGGCAGTCGTAAAATTCCTTTTGCCCGTGAACTTTATGTCGAGCGCGATGATTTTATGGAGGAGGCTCCGAAAAAGTTCTATCGTCTGACGCCCGGTCGGGAAGTGCGTTTGCGCTATGCTTACTACATTCGCTGCGAATGGGTCGAAAAAGATGCCGAGGGCAAAGTTACTGTTCTGCACTGTAGTTATGATCCTCAGAGCCGGGGCGGGTCATCCGCCGATGGCCGCAAGGTCAAAGCAACCCTGCATTGGGTTGCGGCTCCCACTGCGGTAAATGCCGAAGTACGTCTTTATGACCGGCTTTTTTCTGAACCTGATCCCGGTTCGGAAAAGGATGGCGGATCTTTCACGGAAAAAATCAATTCCGGTTCTCTGGTTGTGCTTAAAGACTGTAAACTTGAGCCGGCTCTGGCCGAGGTTGAGGCCGGGGTGTCGGTGCAGTTTGAGCGCCTCGGGTATTTTATTCCTGATAATCGTCAGCGGCCGCTATCTTCAGCCGGGCCGGTTTTTAATCGAACGGTTACCTTGCGTGATGACTGGCTGAAAAGCCAAAGTAAATGAAGATGAGAGCTGCGAAAAAAAAATTTTTACGGAGTTGGCAGGCGGGTCTTCTGGCCGTGCTGTTTGTGTGGGGGGGGATTTTTTTCTGCAGCACCTTTGTCCTGGCTGAAAAAATCCCTTTTGCACGGGAGGAGACGCTGGCTCAGGTTAGGGATAAAATTCAAGTTAACGGTTATCATTTTACCGTGGCTGATAATTGGGTAACCCGTCTGCCGGCTGACGAGCGGCAGCGTTTACGTTCCCGGCACGCTCCGGCATACCGGCGATATCGTACCGAGGAGATTGACTACGGCCCTTTGCAGATCCTCCCGGCCGAGGCTTTGCCGGAGTCTTTTGATTGGCGTAATGTTGACGGACACAGCTATATCGGGCCAATGCGCGACCCTCAGGGCAGCTGCGGGGTATGCTATGCTTTTGCAGCTTGCGCGGCGGCTGAGGGGACTTGTAATGTGGCTCTGGGGAGATATGATTCCGAGTGCCTCGATCTTTCCGAAGCCTTTCTCGCCTTCTGCCTTGATCAGTACTATGAGGGTTTTTCCGGTTGTTGGGGTTCCGATTTTGATTATCGTGAGCTAGATGCTCTGGTCGAACATGGGGTTTGTCTTGAAGTTGACTATCCCTATAGTGGGGAGGATCGTGGCTGTATACCTGGAGCCGAGGAGGCTGATCGGATTCAATTGGCTGCCTGGTACCGGATTCCCTGCGGCGATATTCTGGCGATCAAAAGTGCGATTAAGGCCTACGGGGTACTGGATGCGGCCGTCAGGGTGACTTCGGCTTTTGAGGCTTATCATAGTGGGGTTTTTACCGACGACAACACCGGTTGTAGTGAAGATCCCTGTTACTATACTGAGACCGACCATTGTATCGCTCTGGTTGGCTGGCAGGATACGGGCCCGGAGGGAGACGGCTATTGGATTTTACGCAACAGCTGGGGCCGCGATTGGGGCGAGGATGGTTACATGAAAATTGCCTACCGCAGTGCTCATGTTGCCTGTGAGGCCTGCTACCTGGTCTACACTGGACCTGATAAGATATTTGTTAAATATGATGGTCTGTGCAATGGCTTTTTACCCTGTTTTTCGTCGGTCACCGCAGCTTATGCTGCGGCCGGCAAAGATTCAGAGATAAAGGTTCGGGACGGATCTTATTATTGTTCAGGCGGTGTTGTTTTTGCCCAGGAAAAAAATCTGCGTCTGACAGGCGGTTGGAATGAAACTTTTACTGATGAAGGTTCTTTTACCTACCTTTATGGTGGGCCGTTACAAATAGAGCACGGCAGTGTGGTTGTTAACCGAATAATTCTAGGGGATGCCTCTGTGGTTTGTTGTAAAAACGAATCAGGTTCGGGTTTTTCTCCCGGGACTTCAACCCTCAAGCGTGAGTTTTCCCCCTTTCATTTCCACCCGGGCTACTCCCCCCTGTTTCAATGAGCCGAACAGCAGTTCATCCGCAAGCTGGTCTTTGATGCTCTCCTGAATCAGGCGGTCTAAAGGGCGGGCGCCGAATCTGGGGTCAAAGCCTTTTTCCGCCAGCCATTCCCGCGCTTTTTCACTTAAAAAAAGTTTGACTTTACGGGGCTTGAGAAAAGTGTCAAGCCGGGTCATGAATTTATCAACGACCTTAAGCATTATTTCACGGTTTAAGGGGTGAAAGAAGATAATTTCGTCCAAACGGCTACGGAACTCCGGAGTGAAGAGTTTTTCTAAAGCTTTGCGGCCTTTTTCCTGGGGACGGTCGGCCCCTCCGTCATTGAAGCCGATGCTGTTGGCGGCCATCTCCCGGGCTCCGGCGTTGCTGGTCATAACCAGAATGGTATGGCGGAAGTCGGCCTTTTTGCCGTTGTTGTCGGTCAGGGTGGCATAATCCATGATCTGCAGCAGGATGCCGAAAATATCGGGATGAGCCTTGTCAATTTCGTCAAAGAGAACCAGGGCATGCGGATTTTTGCGAATCTGTTCGGTTAAAAGCCCCCCCTGTTCAAAGCCGACATAGCCGGGGGGGGAGCCGATGAGCCGGGCGACGGCATGTTTCTCCATGTATTCACTCATATCGAAACGCAGCAGTTCAATTCCGAGGCGGCTCGCGGCCTGACGGCAGATTTCAGTCTTCCCCACCCCGGTCGGCCCGGTAAAAAGAAAGGAACCTAAAGGTCGTTCCGGCTGATTAAGGCCGGCGTGGGCTCTCTTTAAAGCCCGGTAGAGGGCGGCGATGGCTTCATCCTGACCGAAAATCTGTGACTTCAAGTGATCATCGAGACGGGCCAGGCGGGCGGCGCTGTCAGCCGTTACTTTTTTAACCGGAACCAGAGCGATCTGGGAGATTACTTTTTCAATTTCCGGCACCCGGATGGTTCGCATTTGCAGATTGCCGGCGGCCAGGCGCGCGTTTGCTGCCGCTTCATCAATGACATCAATGGCTTTATCCGGCAGAAAGCGGTCGTTGATATAACGGGCCGAAAGTTCGGCCGCCGCTTTTAAGGCGGCCTGACTATAGTGCACATTATGGTGTTCTTCAAATCCGGCCTGTAAGCCTTTGAGAATGACATAAGTCTCATCGACACTCGGTTCGGCCAGAATAACTGCCTGAAAACGGCGGGCCAGGGCCCGATCCCGGCCGAAGTTCTGTTTGTACTCTTCATGGGTGGTGGAACCGATGCAGCGGATATGGCCGGCTGCCAGAATCGGTTTCAAAAGGTTGGCTGCGTCCATCGCGCCGCCGCTGGTGGCTCCGGCGCCGATCAGGGTGTGAATTTCATCAATAAAAAGAATGACCCGTTTTTTGTCTTCAAGTTCTGTTATAATCCCTTTGAGTCGCTCCTCAAACTGGCCCCGATATTTGGTGCCGGCCAGAACCGCCCCCATATCAAGGGCGTAGATTTCATAATCGAGCAGACCTGTCGGTACTTCACCCCGATGCAGGCGTAAGGCCAGACCTTCCGCCATTGCGGTTTTGCCGACACCAGGCTCGCCGATAAAAAGGGGATTGTTTTTCTGACGCCGGCAGAGTATCTGCAGGGTTCTCTGTATCTCCCTTTCCCGGCCGATAAGCGGGTCGATGGCTCCGGCTGCTGCTTTAGCTTTTAGATCTATGGTAAAAGCCTGTAGGGGACTTGGCTTTTCCGGGTTTTTTGTGATTTTGCCGGGGGTGTTCCTGTCGGGATTGTGCTGGTGCCGGCTGTCGGGTTTCATATGTTGCCGGCGCGGCGCTGTTTCCTGATCTGCTCGGCTTTGTTCTGCGGATTGGGGATTGGTCGCACGGTTGTCATTTTCTGAGATCAGGCGCAGAATGTCGAGACGGGTAAGACCTTGATCACGCAGAAAAAAACAGGCGTGGGTCTCCTCCTCTTCAAAGATGGCGGCGAGCAGGTCGCCGATCTCGGCTTCCGGTTTTTCCGCCATCTGAACATGGATCAGGGTGCGTTGAATGAGGCGCTGAAAGGCGACGGTTTCAACGGGGGTGTCGTTGCTGCCGTTTTTCAGCTTCGGCATTCTGGCGGAGAAATAGTTTTCCAGACGGGCGATCAGGGTAACCATATTACCACCGCAGGCCTCGATAATCCGGCGTCCGCTTTCAACCTGCAGGAGGGCATAGAGCAGATGTTCCACCGTCAGATATTCATGTTCGCGATTTTTGGCTTCACGAAAAGCCGCAACAATCGCCTGTTCAAGTTCAGGTGTGATCATAGGTTCAGCTCTTTTCCATTGTGCAGCGCAGGGGGAAACCCTGTTCCGTGGCTCGTCGACTGACGATTGCGACCTTGCTTTCAGCGATTTCCCGATCGTATTCACCGCAGCAGCCGATGCCCTGGCGATGCACCATCATCATGATCTGCTCGGCTGATGTGCGGTTGTGATGGAAAACCTGTTCCAGAATTTCGACGACAAACTCCATTGAGGTGTAATGGTCGTTATGAATAAACACTCGGTAAAGCGGGGGCTCTTCGAACCGATCCCGACTCTTGTCAATGATTTCTTCCAGGTTTTCGTATTCCAGATCCATGCGCAATCTCTTCATCAGTGTCTTGCAGGTTATTTTCTTGTTTTTTTTAACCTTTTTTTCAACAGTAAAAACAAGAAAATATTCTGATAAGAGCACTTATTTGTGACCAACGGAAATACCTTTAGGTACGGGCCGTGAAGTCCCCTTGGTTTGCGGGTCTCGCTCCCGCATTCGTTTTTTGCAGGCTGGTAGTTTATCAGGAAAATGCCTAACTTTCAACTCTCTCTCTTTGTTTTCAGCTGCTCACTTACGGCTGGTTGCTTGTAAAGCAAGTTGTCTGTAAAAGGCAAGAAGTTAGTGCCGGCCGGTTCGGTCTGCCGGTGATGATATAGAAATTTATCAAGGTGTTGCCATGCGTTTTAAGCGTCGTTATGGGTTAGGGGTGGCCGGTTGCACTCTGCTGCTGGGTCTTGCTGTTTTTTTCATCAATCTGGAAACCGCAAAATTAATCCGGCCGCAGAAGGCCTTGCAGATGGTTGCGGAAAATCAGTGGCCGGTTTTGTCGGATGATTTAGATCTGAGTTCTCTGCAGTCGGCTCTGGAGCGCAATCTCGTCTATCTGCGGAAATTATCCGGGGATAGTATCTTCAGTTATGGCGTGCTGGAGGTGAACGCCGGCCAGGTGCTGGCCGCGCAGAGTGCCTTGCTTGCATTTCTGCAAAAAAAACCCGCTGCTCAAGAGCTTGAAAGTTTTCTCAGAAAAAATTTCGTGTTGCTGGAGTCGGTTCGCTCCAGCTGGCTGCCCTGGCAGAAAAATGAGAATCCGGTCCTTTTTACCGGTTACTATGTGCCGATTTTGCACGGTTCGCGACATCCGGATCAGCGTTACCGCTATCCTCTCTACCGCAGGCCGAGCGATTTAGTGGTCATTGAATCCGGCAGATTTGATCTGCGTCGTTATGTGGCCAAACTTTGGCCGTGGCTGGCAAAGCTTCCTTTCGGGCCGCGTCTTGAAGAGTTGTGTTTTCCGCTTCTGCGCGGTCGTCTGCTTGATAATGGTCGGGTGGTGCCCTATCATACCCGGGCCGAGATTGACTATGCCGGGAAGCTCAAGGGAGAAAAACTTGAACTGCTCTGGGTTGATGACGAGGTCGACCGTTTTTTCCTCCAGATTCAAGGGTCCGGCCTGGTGCGCCTGACGACGGGAAAGACGGTGATGGTCGGCTACGCTGAGGCTAACGGCCATCCCTACCGCAGTATCGGAGGATGGCTGATAGAGCAGGGTCTGATGGAGCGCGGCGAAGTTTCGATGCCCTCAATCCGGGCCTGGATCAAGAGCCATCCTGAGCGGATGGCGGAGATTTTCAAGGTTAATCCAAGTTATGTTTTTTTTCGTGAACTGCCGAATTCCGAGGCTCTGGGCTGCTATGATGTGCCGATCAGCGCCGGACGTTCGATTGCGACGGATCGTAATTTTTTCCCCGGTGGGGCTCTGGCGCTGATAAGCACCACTTTGCCGACATTTTCCCCGACAGATGAGGTTGCGGGGTGGCGACCCTGTAACCGTCTGGTGTTCAATCAGGATACCGGCGGCGCCATCAAAGGGCCGTTCCGGGTTGACCTCTATTGCGGTGCAGATAAACCGGCTGAATTGACAGCCGGTGTTATGAAACAACCCGGGCGGCTCTTTTTCTTTGTTCCGCGGTAATTTTGGCTATGCCGGTGCGCTACAGTTCCAGTCAGGTTTTCGGCTCATTTTAAGGGTCAGCAGCGTTTGAGCAGGGGAAATCCCATTGCTTCTCTCTGTTTAAGGTGGTTGGTGGCTGAAAGTTTGGCGAGATTACGTACTTTGCCGATATAGTTAGTCCGCTCAGTAACTGAGATGGCGCCTCTGGCATCGAGCAGGTTGAAGACATGTGAGCATTTCAGGCAGCAGTCGTAAAGAGGCAGGACGAAATCTTTTTCAGCCAGGCGGATGCCCTCTTTTTCAAACATGTTGAAGAGCTGAAGGAGCATGTCGACATCAGCCTCTTCGAAGTTGTATCTGGACCACTCAACTTCGCTCTGATGGTGGACGTCACCATAGAGAAATCGGTCATTCCATTTAAGGTCGTAGACGTTATCAACCCCCTGCAGGTACATGGCGATACGCTCGATGCCATAGGTTATTTCCCCGGAAACAGGTTTAAGGTCAAAGCCTCCGACCTGTTGGAAATAGGTGAATTGAGTAATCTCCATGCCGTCAAGCCAGACCTCCCAGCCCAGGCCCCATGCCCCCAGGGTCGGCGATTCCCAGTCATCTTCGACAAAACGGATATCGTGATCCAGCGGGTCGATGCCGAGTGAGCGCAAACTGTTGAGATAGAGATTCTGAATCTCAAGAGGTGAAGGTTTAAGGATGACCTGGTACTGGTAGTAGTGCTGCAGACGATTGGGGTTTTCGCCGTAGCGACCGTCACTTGGTCTGCGTGATGGTTCGACATAGGCGACACTGTAGGGCTCCGGTCCCAGGGCGCGTAAAAAGGTTGCCGGGTTAAAGGTTCCGGCTCCGACTTCAAGATCGTAGGGTTGCTGGATGATGCAGCCTTGATCGGCCCAGTAGCGTTCCAGATTGAGAATAACATCCTGAAAATTCATGTGCAGACTCCATTAATTGAATAATTCAACTTAGCTTTGTTACCGGTAACGGGGTGAGGGTCGGGAATGGCGACCGGCAGATTGTTTTCGGCGTAACGTTCCATGATTTTCAGGCTGTTGAAGTTACAACCGCTGTGCCAGCGTAGCAACGCCCGGCAGAGCCGGGCGCTTTCGCGCTCGACCTGAGGGGTGAAGTTTAACTTGTTACGGAGCTCGTTGTCAAGCCGGTGGGCTTCATTAAGCATGTTTATGGTGCCCCGGCTGACGATAAAGGCGGCCGGGTGACGGGGTTGGCAGGCGTTGCAGACCAGGCCGCCGGTTTGCGGTGAAAAATGAAAGAGGCGGCCCATGTTGAGCTCCCGGCCGCAGTCGAGACAGGCAGATAGCTGCGGCCTGAAGCCGAGCAGGGTAATAATCTGGAGTTCAAAAAGACGAATCCGGCAGTTGAAATTGCGATTGAGGGGAAGCGTTGCCAGAAATGTGAAAATCTCCTGCAAGAGAGCAAAGAGCGCCGGGTTGGCCTGACGTTCGGCGCAGCAGCGGTTGGCTATTTCGAGAAAATAGCAGCCGCAGAAATAGCTGCGTAAATCATCCTGAATCGCTGAGAAGGGCTCAATCAGCTGACACTCGTCAATACGGGTCAGAGCCAGAGGATGTTTGATGAAACCGTTGAAATTAACCAGGGAAAAGAGTTCAAGCGAGCCCGGAAAACGGCGACGACTGCGTTTCGCCCCTTTGCCGATGGTACTGATTTTGCCCCTTTCGGCCGTGAAGAGGGTGATGATCAGGTCGCTTTCACCAAAATCACTTTTGTTGATAATGAAGGCGCTGTCTTTAACGCGGGGCATTAGTAATACCAGAGTTTAAGAGAAATATTTCAGGAACAGTGTCGCAGTTCCCATATAGATAAGGATGCCGATTATATCGTTACTGGTAGTTACGAACGGGCCTGAAGCGATGGCCGGGTCAATGTCGAGTTTATGGAAGACGGTCGGTGCGAAAGCCCCCATTGTGGCGGCAACTGTCATTGAGGCCGACATGGCGAAGGCAACAACGATGCCGACCATGGCTTCATGGTGCCAGATAAGCGCGACAATCCCGACCGACAGGCCGCAGAAGATGCCCATTAAAATACCGATGCGGGCTTCCCGCCAGATAACTTTGGCAATAGAGTCTATGGTTACCCGGCCGGTCGCCAGGCCGCGAACGATTATTGAGGAGGATTGGGTGCCGACATTACCGCCCATGCCGGTAATGACGGGAACAAAAGTAACCAGGGTCAGGGTTGTCTGCAGGGTGGCTTTGAAAAGCCACATGAAATAACCGGTGACAATGCCGCCCATTAATGTGATGATCAGCCAGGGAAGACGGATTCGGGAGATTTTCCAGATATTGTCGGCGTAGACAATCTCCATTGAATCGGTACCGGCCATGCGGAAGATATCTTCGGTGGCTTCCTGGCGGATAACGTCGATAATATCATCGACCGTGATGATCCCGACCAGGGTGTTTGCCTCGTCCACAACCGGAATAGCCAGAATGTTGTAGCGCTCAACCTGCTGGGCGACAAACTCCTGATCTGTATGAATGCCGACTTTGACGACATTCGTATTCATTATATCTTTTAACGGGGTTTCCGGTCTGGTGAGAATCAGTTTCCGCAGGGAGACGATGCCGATGAGTCGGCCCAGGGGGTCGGTTACATAGATATAGAAAACAGTTTCGGCCTCTTCGCCCCGGCGACGAATGATTTCGATGGCTTCGGTGGCGGTGGTGGCATCTCTGAGCGCAAAAAAATCGGTCGTCATTATACGACCGGCGCTGTCTTCGGGATAACTCAGGAGGGTTTCGACATCCTGGGATTCGACGGTTCCGAGCTGGTCAAGAATCTGGCGGGCGAAATCATCGGGCAATCTTGAGATAATCTCGGCGCGGTCATCATCCGACATCTTCTTGAAAATCTCGCCAACCTTTTTCTCCGGCAGGGTCTGCACCAGTGGAATAGCGATTTCGATATCAAGCTCACTTAAAGTTTCAGCCGCTTTGGCGATATTCTTGATCTGCCTGAAAAGGTTCAGGCGCATTTCTGCGTCAAGATCACGCATGACCAGAGAGATGTCGGCGGGGTAGAGCTTTTCTAAGACTTTCTGAATATTGTGCCAGGCTTCGCGTTGGAGAAGTCGCCGGATGGTACCGGTCATCAGGTTTTGATGAGTTGGTTTTTTTGGCATCAGAGTCAACTTTTTGTTAGAGAGATGCGAAACTAAAAAATATTTTTCTTGGGTCGATTGTTTTTCTGCGGCCGGAAAATCGAAGTCCGGGTTGGGGTGAAGTGCTGCAGTGGCGTGTTTTTTAATGAATTATGATTATCTGTTCTAGCAGATTAACCACTCCTTGACAAGTTTTCTCGCTGAGGCAGCCATTCAGTGAGGTGTAAAAGTTCGGTTTCGGGTTTGGCTTTTTCAAGGTTTTATCTGATCCAGCAGTTTCCCTATATTGATATGCGTCGCGAGTTTCTCCCAGGCCGGTATGTCTGCCGGTGCCTCATTCTGGAAGGGGAGTTCCCCCAGAATGGGGATTGGATCAAACTCACTGAGCTGTGCAATAAAAGTCTCTTCGGCGGCGCCTGCGGCCGCACTTACATGGTTGGCAATGATGCCGATCGGGTGGATGCCTTCACGGCGCAGCCGCTCCAGGGTGAGCAACGTATGGTTGACGGCACCCAGAGCGGTGCGGCAGACGACGAGTACCGGCAGCTGCAGGTCTCTGATCAGGTCGAGAATCAGATAGTTGGGGCAGAGCGGGGCCAGAAGACCGCCGGCTCCTTCCACCAGGGTTAGCTGTGAAGGTTTAATCAGAGCCTTTACCGAAGAGTGCAAAAACTCTCCCGAGAGTTCTACGCCTTCGCGGCGTGCCGCCAGAAGTGGTGCTAAAGGTTCGCGGAAAGTAAAGGGAACTATTTCATTGAGTTTTTCCCTGAGAAAGCCGGCTTTTTTGACCAGGGCGGCGTCAGAATTATTTTCCAGATACGTCTGACTGCTGATGCCGCTTTCCATTGGTTTAATATAGGAAAAACTTATGCGGCGTTGATAGAGGGCGTAAGCCAGGGTGGCCGCGACGACGGTTTTGCCAACCCCGGTGTCGGTGCCGGTGATGAAAAGGCCCTTACTCACGTTGAAATCACTCCGTTTATTTAGATATCAGTGCCTTACAGGCTATGTTCTTGTTTTTTTCAACATTTTTATCAACAATAAAAACAAGAAAATGTTCTGATAAGAGTACTTATTTGCGGGCCGTAAAGGCCTCTTGGGTTGCGGGGCTCGCTCCCGCATTAGATTCAGGGTATAAAAAAAAGGAAAAAGGCAGAGAGTTTGAAAGTGTTCAAGCCCTCTACCTTTTTCAACGTTCTGTACTTATTTGAGCAGGTAGCGATCAGTCGTTTACAATCTCAAGCTGGGGAAAGAAATAACCGATCTCTGTGCAGGCGGTTTCCGGAGCATCGGAACCATGCACGGCATTTTTTTCAATATCAGTGGCGAAACGTTTGCGTAATGTTCCTTCCGCTGCTTCAGCCGGGTTGGTGGCCCCCATCAACTCACGGTTTTTACTGATAGCGTTATCGCCACTCAAGACCATGACAACGGCCGGGCCCGAAGACATGAAATCAGTTAAACTGTCAAAGAAAGGCCGTTGAGCATGGACTGCATAAAAGCCCTGAGCTTCGCGTTTGCTCAGGTGAACCATTTTCAGGGCGGCAATTTTCAGACCATTGCCGGCAAAACAGTCGATGATCTGACCAATTACCCCTTTGGCTACGGCATCGGGCTTGATAATTGATAAAGTCTGTTCAATCATACTATACTTCCTCTCTGTTTTTTGTTAGGGTTGCCGGAAAAGGCGCGTGCGGCTCGAACCGGGGGCTGATTTACGTTATCATTAATCCTTTGTCAATCTTTTTTGCTGTTTTCGGATAGTCTTATGGTTGGGCGGCTATGTTTAAATTCTCACTTGAAGCGGTTTTGAAACATCGTAAAATTCGTGAAACTAACGCCGCCAGGGCTCTGGCGGAAGTGACTGCGCGTTTGCGTTTGATCGAGGACAAACTGAGGTCTCTGCAGCAGTTGCAGCAAGATGAAGAGGCTCTCAGTCAGGTGGCTTTGAACAAGGGCGTTCTGGTTGCCGAAATGGAGCTTTATCGTTTTCGCGAGGTTAAGCTGATACATGAGGTTGCAGAGCTTGCCCGTCAGGCTGAAGAGGCGGAGCGGGAGCGCTCCCATAAAGAGAAGGCGCTGCTTGAATGTATCAAAGACCGCCGTCTGCTGGAACGGGTTCGCGAAGAACACTTTCTCATCTACAAAGAGGAAAATGAAAAGCTCGAACGGCGTGAACTCGATGAAATTGCGATAGTTCGTGCCGCCCGCCTGGAAAAATAGTCGCCGTATGCTGTTTCTCTCCTGCCGACCGGCAATCTTTTCCCGGTTGCCGTCATAAGTCATTTTTCAGATGTTTTTTCTTTGACGAAGCCCTCTCTTTTTACCCCGCTACAGTCGTCAACATCAAGTCAGCCGCAAGTTTAAATTCGTTTATCAGTAGAATAATATCCTTTTATTTTAATGACTTGAGAGTTTTGTGGTGACTCTGTCCGGGCTTCTTTTAGGATTTGGTATTATAGTTGCAAGAGCTCTGGTGCCGGTTCCAATCATGCAGCTTTTTCCCCGATCCGGCAAATTTAATATGGCTGAAAATGGGTTCCTGGACATTATGAAAGCGTCGTTGATTCCTTCGATATTTACGTTTAAATTTTCTGCTGTCGCAAAAGCCTTATTTCTGCTGTTCATCTTGATCGCTGTTACGACTGCTGCCCCTGGGCCTCTGAAAGCCGATGAGTCGGTTCAGCATGAGAATATACTCGATCTGGTGACCCTTCTGCAGGAGAAAGAGGCCGCGCTGAAACGTCGCGAGGCCGCGCTGGCCGAGAAAGAGGTGCGGATTGAAATGCTGCAAAAAGAGCTGCAGCTTCAGGAAGGCAAGATGTTGGAGATCAGGGTCGCTGTTGAAAAAATGATGGCAGAGTTCAAGGCCCTGAAAGAAGAGGACTTAAGTCGTCTGGTGGAAGTCTATACCGCTATGAAACCGGAAAACGCTGCTCCGTTACTAAGCCGACTGGAGTTGAAATCGGCTGTTGAAGTAATTTTGCGCATGCCGGCCAAAAAAGCCGCGAAGCTGCTCAGTGCTGTCGAAGCCGAGCGGGCGGCGGCCATTTCACGGGCGATAGCGGAAATTAAACCGGTCGAGTAAGATCAGCAGAATACTACTGGCGCAGATGGCGATAAAATTTTCTGGAAGTCTGTGGAAAGGGATGTGGTTGAGCTTTTACAATGTTTGATGAGGCATGATTGTGGCGAATATTGATCTGACATTGTTAACTATGGGGAATGCTGGGAAAATATCATCCCAGAGTGGTTCAGTCCGTGCCTCCGGCAAAGCGGAGGGGGGCTTCGCCAGCGTTCTCGCGGGCCGGGAAAAAGAACTTGCCGTTGAGGTGAAAGTTGAACCGGTTGTCACTCCGGTTAAACAAAATTTCAAGCTGGCTGAAAAAAAGTTGTCGGCCGGAGTGGTTATAAAAGATGGTAAGTCGGCAGACAAAGGTGAGGCGGAATCCGGCGAGCAGAAAAAGTCGGACGATCTGGTCATCGAGGGTGGTTTTTTTCTTGCCCCGCTATCAGAGGATGAGCCACGCTATAGTTTAACGGATGTAACTGATGACGTGTCGGTTGGCAAAGTCCGGCCCGACGAGACCGGAATCACCGGGAAAGTGGATTATTCAGGTTTGATAAAAGCGGATTTAAGCAAAACATCAGCGCAGACAGTTATTGATTCAGGTCTTTTAGAAGAGCAATCGAGTGCTGAGTCATCTGTGCGGGTTACTTTAGAGCCCCAGGATATCTCGTCGGAGGGGCCTCATATCTTTGAAGTAATGCAGTCGATGGCAGTTTCGCATGCAGATTCGACAATTAATTTAAAATCAAGTGACAGCGCTTCTGAAGGTACAGATGCTCAGGAGGCAAGTCTGCTTAAAGTCGAAAATACTGAAAACGGCTTGTCAAAAGTTGTTGTGGCTGAAGGTGAACCTGCTGGCGAAAATAATTTTACAGTTTCGATAACCCCGGCAAAAGTTGATGTGTTGGGTGCGGCGCCGGCAGAAGAAAATAATCAGGGCGAAAAACCATTCATGGCAAATACCGCCGAGCTTTCTCCGGATACTGATTTTAGCGGTGATCTGAATGTTTATTCAACGAAATCGTCAAACGCAGAAAACGCCAGCGCAAACGTCAGTCAATCGATTGCAGCAGAAGATTTATTCGAAAATCTTCCGGCAGGTCAGTCCGCGGACAGTGCGGCCGTCAGCGAATCAGTCAGCCAGGCGAAAAGTGATGCCGGTTCCGAACCCGGAGTAGATATTGCCGATGTTAAAGACAGGCCATTTCCGCCGAATTCTGCAGGCGTTGATTTTTTTGCCGCCGAGCCGGCGGCCGTAGTTGATGAGGCCGCAGTTGATATGGTCAAAGTTGATACGAACGGAGTTGACAGGGCCAATGAAGCGGCCTGGCTGAATGAATCTGAAGCTGTTTCCTCTGCCTCTGCCGCTTCAGAATTTGCCGAGGCTGCAGATGTGACTGTTGTGAAAACATTAAAAGTTGAGGGTTCGGTAAGCGCGAAACCTCAGGTTGCAGCCCGCGATTTATTCGATAATCCTCCGGCAGCTCAGCCCGCTGACAGTGCGGCTGTCAGCGAATCAGTCAGCCAGGCGAAAAGTGATGCCGGTTCCGAAC
>JAFGVI010000038.1 GCA_016938065.1 Deltaproteobacteria bacterium
GCGGTTTTGGCTTTATTGCCGCCGGCGACTTTCATCGCCTCTTCGATCAGGTAGCTGGAAAATGATTTGACCAATTCATTGAAGTCAACCCCCTGGCGGAAATCGTACTCCCGGGGCAGAGCCATACTGAACTGGTTTTTATCGCGGCCGGCCGAGAGCACCTCCATCGGCAGATGTTCTTCGGTGATAATTTCGCTATCCTCAAGAATCATAATCCGCTCAACCATGTTTCTGAGCTCGCGGACATTGCCGCGCCACTGATATTTCTGCAGCAGCTCCAAAGCGCCGGGGGAGATTTCGGCGACGTTTTTTTTGAGTTTGCGGTTAAAGTGGTCAAAGAAGAATTTAAGCAGCACTTCAATATCCAGACGCCGTTCGCGCAGGGGCGGCACCACGATATTGATAACCTTGAGACGATAATAGAGATCCTCACGGAATTTACCCTCTTCAATCAGTTTTTCCAGGGACTGATTGGTCGCCGAGACAAAACGGGCATCAATCTTGATATCTTCAACACTGCCCAGACGCCGGAACTTACTCTCTTCCAAAACCCTTAAGAGTTTAGCCTGAAGCGGGGCTTCCATGTCGCCGATTTCATCAAGAAAAACCGTGCCGCCATCCCCTTTTTCCAAAAGCCCGAGTTTGCGGGTTTTGGCGTCAGTGAAAGCGCCGCGTTCATAACCGAAAAGTTCACTTTCCAGCAGATTACCGGGGATTGAGGCACAGTTAATACTGACAAAAGGTTTAACCGAGCGCTCACTCATATAGTGAATCGCCTTGGCCACGAGCTCCTTTCCGGTACCGCTCTCACCCTGAATCAAAACCGAAACATCGCGATTACGGGCAACTTTGCGCACCATATCGAGAACCCGCGCCATCGCCGGATCGACCGAGATAATATCGCTCATCTCCGACTGGGATTTAACGATATCACGCACCTCGCGTTTTAACTTGCCGGTCTCCAGGGCCAGCTTGACAATGAGCAGGATCTCCTGCGATTTAAAGGGTTTATTGATATAGTCATAGGCGCCGAATTTCATCGCTTCCACCGCCGTATCAACCGAACCATAAGCGGTCATCATGATACAGAGCGGGACATAATCGAGGCGTTCATGAACATGGCGCAGAATATCGATGCCGCTGCCGTCGGGCAGACGCAGATCGACCAGAATAAGATCGTAGATCTCTTTGGCGATCAGCACCCGGGCATCGGCCACGCGGCCGGCCACTTCGACCCGATAACCGGCTCCGGTCAGGAGATGGGTCAGGGACTCACGAATCAGTTTTTCATCATCAATTATAAGTATTCGATTGGACATCTTCGACTCTCTGGTAACGGGGTTGAGCTTCACCGGCGGGAAGACCGACGGCAAAGGTCGAGCCGCGACCGGGCTCGCTTTCGACTTCAAGGCGGCCGCCATGCTCTTTTATAATACTGTGAACGATCGACAGACCAAGCCCGGTACCCCGGTTTTTGGTGGTAAAGAACGGATCATAGATTTTTTCGATCAGGTGGCGGCTCATCCCCGGGCCGTCGTCGACAATCCGCAGCCAGAGCCAGGGTCGCTCATCCTGACCATGACCTTCAGCAAAAAAACTGCTGCCGCGCGGATGACCCAGATCCAGCACAACCTTGACATTACCGCCGCCGGCCTGAGCGGCATCAAGCGCATTAAGCCCAAGATTGAGAATCACCTGCTTGATTTTTTCGCGATCACCATAGACCGCCGGCAGCGCCCCCTCGCGGATCTGCAAAATACCGTTGACGTTAAGACGGCGAGCCTGCTCACGAAAAACCGGAAACCAGGCAAGAAGCAGATCTCCGACATTAACCCAGGTGCGATCGAGGATTCCGGCCCGGGAAAACTCAAGCATGGATGAAACTATATTTTCCAGTCGGTCGAGTTCCTCGACGACGCCGGACACCAGTCTACCGGCATGCGGCCGATCCGTCAACTCATTACTGATAATATCAAGCGAGATATTCATGCCGGTCAGAGGATTACGGATCTCATGGGCAATGCCGGCGGCCAGCTGGCCGATAGAGGCCAGGCGCCGCATCCGCTCCAGATCCTGATCGGTTTTCCGTTTCTCGGTCTGATCCTGAACTAAAACCAACAGGCCATGCTCAATGCCGGGCGCGTCACCCAGCGCGGTAACGCTGACCGAGAAGATCTTCTCCTGAAACAAAGCCGTGCCGCTGTCGCGAGAATCATCGAACTTCTGCCACATCTCCAGCTGGGCTAAAGCTTGCTGACGTCCCCCGACCTGAGCCAGAGCCCGGCGAAACGAGGGAGAGTCGAGCAGCTCAAAAACCGTACCCTGCCAATCGGGATTAAGCGAGGCAAAGATGCGCTCACAGGAGCGGTTATGCGAAGTGATGCGCAGCGAGCTGTCCAGCGTAATAATTGCATTGGGTGAGCTGCGCAGAATACTTTCGCGAAAATCCCGGTCCGCAATCAGGTTGCGGTTGAAGATCAGGCTCTCCATCGCTTTATCCGCCTGACTCGCAAAAACTTTCAAAAGGTCGACATTGAGTTCAGGAGGAGCTTCAGCTTCCCGGTAGAGCAGAACCAGCAGGCTCTGCTCACGTTTACCAACCAGCAGCGGCAGACTCAGAATCCCGACCTGACGACTGCCTCCCCCGGTGGAGATGCGCATTGATGACCTGAAGAGGGTTTGATTGCTGCCCAGGGTTTCACGCAACTGACTTTTTATATCGAGATTCCAGCACTCTTCCGGCTGAGCGCCGAAAGCCGAAACCGGCAAAAGCTTATCACCCGGCCCCCGATTAAGCAGCAACCAGCCCGCCTGGGCGCCGCCCAACTCGGCTCCGCGGGTAACGATAATCTGCTGAAGTTCGGTCATAGCAGAGGCTTCACTCATCTGCCGCGAGATGCGCTGCAGCTCGATAAGTCCGGCAATCTGCCGACGGTTATGGGCATTCAGCCGACGGTTTTCAATTCCGACCCCGATCTGATTACAGAATATTTCAAGGATCTCAATATCATCATCGCTGATCTCCTCCTGCCGGAAACTGCGGTCAGCCAGCATCGTCCCGACGATGCCCCGTTCGGTTATCACCGGCATCAGGACACAGTTAGTGCGTTTTAAAGCCTGATTGCGGCGCCGATCCAGCGGCGTATAGAAGTCGTGTTCAAAACCTTCGCGAATCCGGATTATCTCACCCGTGCGCACCACCCGGGTCTCGACACACTGATCTTTTTTGATATCATATTTGAGGCCCTTGACGCTGACCTGACAACCGACATTGATTACCCCTTCGAGGATTACGCTGCCTTCACGCAGGATGTAAAGAGCGACCCGGTCATAGAAGAGAGCTTCGGTAACCGTCTCCAGAATCGTCCGGGCAAACTCTTCACGACTCATACCGGCCATGGTCAGGCAACTTATCTGGTGCAGGGCGGTGAGAACTTGTTTGGTATTTTTATAGATCATTGCGGAGTGTTCACAGTGATGGTTCAGGGTTCAGGGAAGTGATAGTGACTTTATCGAGAAAAAACAAGCCTCTTTTCAATGGTGTCATTAAATTTTACAAATGAAAAAGGGGGCGCTGGAAACGCCCCCTTTTCAAAAGTCAGTACTGAAAAGAAAATATCATCTAACTATTATTTCCCTTTTACGGCCTCACGACCCAGATGAAAAGCTTTCAAATTGAGCTCCACCAGTTTCGGCGGTAAAAGCTGCCGGATTTTCTCTTCCCACAAAGATTCAGGCAGAGAGAGGAAACTGGAGACGGCTCCAACCATGACCACATTGGAGGAACGCGGATTGCCCGCTTGCTGACCCAGACCCAGACCATCGATCTCATAGGCTTTCTCCCCGAAAGCGGCGATCTGAGCAGCGACATCATCAGGATAGTCAGCGACCCCGGCGGCTACCGTACTCGGGTTGATGCGCATGCTGTTGTAAATTACCGTCCCGCCAGGTTTCAGGCAATGAAGATTGCGCAGAGTTTCGAGCCGCTCGAAGCCAATCAGAAAATCAGCCTCACCGGGATCAATCGTCGGCGAATAAACTTTGCTTCCGAAACGCACATGACTGGTAACGCTGCCGCCGCGCTGCGACATGCCGTGCACTTCACTCTGTTTAACATCAAGGTCGGCTTCGATCGCCACCGAGGTAAATATCTGGCTCGCCAGCAGAACCCCTTGCCCCCCAACCCCGGCCAGTAAAATATTTGTCGTTTCCATTACTTATACTCCAATCGCATCAAATTTACAGACCTGGGCGCAGACGCCACAACCGGCACACATATTCGGATCAATCACCACAAAACGCTCATCGCCCTTAACTTCCATGGAGAGCGCATTACAGCTGACCGAAAGGCAACGTTTACAAGCGGTACACTTTTCCGGATCAACCTTCAAGGGCGGATGACTGATCCGGTAACGCAGGACACAAGGTGCCTCGACCACCACCACTGTCATCTCATCGGACGCCAGAGCCGCCTTCATCTTCTCTTCAATATCGACAAGATTGTAAGGATCGATCTTGACCACATTTTTTATACCGAAAGCCTTAACCAGAGCCGGAATATCAGCGGCAATCGCCTCTTCTCCACTTAAGGTGTGACCCGATCCCGGATTTTCCTGACCACCGGTCATTCCGGTCGTCCGGTTGTCGAGAATCATAGCGACCGAGTTACTCTTGTTGTAGATCGAGTTGAGCAGACTGGTCATGCCGGAATGAAAAAAGGTTGAATCGCCGATTACCGAGACTACCTTCTGGGTCATATCGTCACGGTTTTCAATGACTTTGGCCATGCCATGGCCCATACTGATACTGGCCCCCATGCAGACACAGGCGTGCATAGCCGACATCGGCGGCAAAGCCCCGAGAGTATAGCAGCCGATATCCCCGGAGACAAAGACTTTAAGTTTTTTAAGAATTGTAAAAATGCCGCGATGTGAACAGCCGGGGCAGAAGGCCGGCGGACGGCCCGGCAGGCCAGCCGCGGCGTCTTTCAGCTTGGCTGAAATCCCGGTCACCTGGGCCTTGATAAAGGCGGCGCTAAGCTCGCCCAGCAGCGGAAAAAGATCTTTTCCGTGATCAACTTTGACCCCCATCACCTTGATCTGATCTTCAAAAAACGAATCACCCTCTTCGACAACCAGCAGCTTGTCCACCCTGGCGGCAAACTCTTTTATCAGTTTTTCGGGCAGGGGATAAGTCAGCCCCAGCTTAAGCACGGAAGCCTCAGGCAGAGCTTCGCGGATATACTGATAACTGATGCCATTGGTTATCACCCCGATTTTGGTATCGTGATACTCAACCCGGTTAAGCGGGGTGGTCTCGGCATAGGCTTTAAGTTTGACAATGCGCTCTTCCACCAGGGGATGCCGCTTTTTGGCACTGACCGGCAGCATCGTATATTTAGGCATATCTTTGACCAGTTCGACCTTGCCCGGCTGCTCGGTGCGCTCACCCAGAGTAACAATACTCTTTGAATGGGAAGTCCGGGTTGTCGTCCGGAAGAGAACCGGAGTGTCAAACTCCTCACTGAGTTCGAGAGCTATTGCCACAAAATCCTTGCACTCCTGACTGTCACTGGGCTCGATAACCGGAATTTTGGCAAAACGACCGTAATTGCGGTTGTCCTGCTCATTCTGGGAACTGTGCATCGCCGGATCATCGGCACTGACCAGAATCAGACCGCCATTGACACCGGTGTAGGAGAAGGTAAAGAGTGGATCAGCCGCAACATTGACGCCGACATGCTTCATCGTCACCAGGGTCCGCGCCCCGGCAATCGACGAACCGATGCCGACCTCCAGAGCAACTTTCTCATTCGGAGCCCACTCTGAATAAATATCCTTGTAATTTTTAACATTTTCCAGAATTTCGGTTGACGGCGTACCCGGATATGCGGCTGCCAGACGGACGCCAGCCTCCCAGACACCACGCGCAATCGCCTCGTTACCGGACAGAATCGCTTTTTTTGCACTCATAATATTAAACCTCTACTTCTTTAATTGGGGACAGCCACTAATTAATTTTAAAGAGAGGGGCAACCACTAATAAATCGGCAAATTAATTAGTGGCTGTCCCCAATTACACATGAGACTAGCAGGTAACTTTCAGAACCAGGGCGGCGGCGGTATCGCCGGCGGCGCAGCCGGCGAAAAGGCCGTAGCCGCCGCCATTCATGGCAATTTCTTCAATCATCTCAATCATGCAGCGACCGGCGGTCGGCCCCTGGGGATGACCGAAAATCAGGGAGCTGCCGTAGTTATTGAAAGCATGAGCATCAATGCCAAGCTGTTTGGCGAAATAGAGATCATTGACCGCAAACGGGTTATGAGTTTTAATCGCTTTAACATCCTTGATGCCGATACCGGCTTTTTGCAAGGCTTTCTCAGCGGCCGGCACTACGGCTGCCGCCATATAACCTTTACGGTCGCGATAGAAGCCGTAGGAGAGAATCTGGACTTCGACTCCAGCATCGCGACTCAACTCTTTGGCCGTCTGCCGATCGGTGACAATCAAGCCGCAGTTTCCATCGGCCGGGTGAGTCTGGGAGCCGAAACTGTGCACCCCGCCCGGCAGTACCGGCCGCAGACCGGCAAGGCCTTCGGCCGTCGTCGGGGCGACCCCTTCGTCAGCACTGAAGGTTATGGTTTTGCGTTTACCAACCTGCAATTCGATCGGAAACATATAACGTTTCTGGAAGGCACGATCATCAGCCAGGGCCGCCTGATACTGTTCATAACGCCGCAGGGCCAGCGCATCACACTCCTCACGGGTAATGCCACCCTCTTTCGCCACATTTTCGGCGGTTTCAATCATCGCATTTTTAGCCCAGGGATCATTGCCGAAGTTGTCCATCAACCAGTTTTCGGTTTCCAGCTGCCCCCCCGGCCCTTTGGGATTGGGCCAGGCCAGATGCGGGCCGTTGGAACAACGATCGGCCATCAGGGTAAAAGCTTTACTGTAGTCACCCATTTCAATACCGAGGGCCGCCTGATAAACACAGGTCGTCGAGGTTGAACAGGCCTGACTGATGATACAGCCGGGAATACGCTCGGCCCCCATCATCGCTGCGGCCCAGGGGCTGGCATAAAAACCATGATTCTGTGGAATCGTAAATCCGAAAAAGAGATATTCGAAAAGGCCGGCATCAATCTCTTTCTCCGCCAGCCAGCGCTTGGCCGTCGCCGCCGCCAGTTCAATGCCGTTCTCATTGGCCAAGGTTCCCTGCCAGCGGGCAAAGGGAGAAGAGTAATAACCGCCATAAGGGATAAAAGCTTTAGTAAACATAAAAACCTCCAGTCTCTATTATATTTTAAGATGTATAACTCGTATTTCGTAATTCATAATTTATACTTCGTAATTCTTACTCACCGCCCTTCTCCATATCCCAGAGCATCTTCTGTTCGCGGGCTTTAATAAGCAGGGTCATCACCTTACTGTAGGGCGTAGCCACGCCGTTGGCCTCACCGACGCGGACAATCTCGGCATTCAAAGTGTCAATCTCGGTGCGCCGGTTAGCTTCGACATCCTGGAGCATTGAGATTTTGTTATCCTTAACCCCGGGCAGACATTTAGTCAGAACATAGGCGCCGGCGTTTTCCAGTTCAGGGAAATCGAGCCCCTCGGAGCGGGCGACCGCGGCCGTCTCATTGGCTAAAAGGGCGGTCAGCTCGCTGGTTTCGGGACAGGCCATTAATTGATTACCGGTAAAACCGCTGATCGCCGCAACACAGTTGCCGGCATTGGCCAGCAGTTTACGCCAGATCGGAATCCGAATGTCCCCCTCGATAATATGGGTTTCAAGCCCCGCCCCCGAGAAAACTGCGGCGATCTCAGCCAGACGGGGATCGGCTTGGCAGTCGCTGCGGCCAAAACGGATGCCGCCGATACCGCCATTAAATTTGACTTTATTCAAACCCAGCGGCATTGCACTCAAAGCCGTGACCCCGCCAAGAATCTGAACTGCGGGAATATGTTTAGCAATCTGACGCAGATTACCAAGCCCGTTCTGCACCGACAAGACATAGGTCTGAGGCCCGACCATCGGCAAAGCGCTTTTGGCGGCAGATTCAGTATGATAACCTTTGACTGAAATCTGCACCAGATCAACCACGCCAACGGTCGCCGGATCGTCGGTGATCTTGATCCGGCAATGGCGTTCACTACCGTCCGGCAGAACCATAGAAAGACCGTCGGCGGCAATCTTCTCGACCCGGCGCCGATCAATTTCGATCAGGGTAACATCGACCCCGGCTTCAAAAAGATGCGCTCCGAACGAAGCCCCCAGACCCCCGGCGCCCACAATTGCAATTTTCATAGTTTTCCTTCCTCGTAATAGTGTTACTCGGCGTAACGCTCGCGCAGAACACGGTGTAGAATCTTGCCCGTACCGGTACGCGGCATTTCATCGGCGGCAATAAAAAAAGTTTTTTTCGGGCATTTATAGGGGGCCAGCTGCGCCCGACAATAATCCGTCAACTCTTTTTCCGCAAGCGTCTGTCCCTCTTTGAGAATGATAATGGCACTGACCTCTTCGCCCCACTTATCATGGGGCAGACCGACAACCGCAACATCAAAGACAGCCGGATGGGCGGCGATCACATTCTCTACTTCTGACGGGTAAACATTTTCACCGCCGGTGATAATCATATTCTTCTTGCGATCAACCAGATAGTAGTAACCATCCGCATCCCGCCGGGCCATATCGCCGGCGGAAAAATATTCGCCCTGAAAAGCTTCCGCCGTGACTTCCGGCAATTTGTAATAGTGGTCAAAGAGCATGGGCCCGCGGGAATAGAGTTCGCCAACCTCACCGGGAGCCACATCCCGGCCATTTTCATCGAGAATCCGAATCAGATCGGTACCCGACGACTCCTTGCCGATCGAGCCCGGTTTGCGCATTTGGTCCTCCGGCATCAGGGTCGTAACGATCCCGGCCTCGGTTGAGCCATAGCCCTCATACAGTTTAACCCCGGGCACCAGTTTCAAAATCGCCTCTTTATGCTCTTTGCGGGCCGGAGCCGAGGAGCAGAGCAATTTATTAAGCGAGGAGAGATCAAAGGCGTTAAGCTTTTCCGGAGCAAGACTGAAAATCAGATTGTAGTGGGTCGGGATCAATGAAACGAAGGTTACTTTTTCGCGCTCGATAATTTCTAAAATCTTTTCCGGCTTAAAAGAGCGGGCCGGCTGAATATAGTTGCCGCCCCCGAAATAGGTCATGGCGAAAGAGAAAAAGGTAGTATTGACATGACATAGCGGCATGCAGGTCAGAACCATGTCGCGATAGCTGAAACAGAAGTCACTGCCGTTAATCAGGTAGAAGGCGATATAGGATTCATGCGAACGCACTACCCCTTTGGGGCGCCCGGTCGTCCCTGAGGTATAGAGCAGAATCCAGGGGTCGGCCGGAGCCACGCTGGCCTGAGGCTCGCACTCGTCAGCCGCCGCCAGCTGCGCCTCATACTCAAGAAAACCAGCACTCGCCTGCCCGACAACCATGAACTGCTTGACCTTGGTAAGTTTATCCCGAATCGAATTGAGCATCGGCACGAACTCTTCATCAACCACCATCACCCCAGCATCGGCATTATTGACAATATACTCAACCTCAGGCCCGACCAGTCGAAAATTTATCGGATTGATGACCGCGCCAAGCTTGGCGCAGGCCAGATAGAGTTCGCAGATCTCGATTGAGTTCTCCATAAAACAGGAGACCTTATCCCCCTTAGTAATGCCCATGCCGGCCAGGGCGTTCGCAAGACGGTTAACCCTTGCGTTGGTCTGCGGAAAGGTAAAGCGGCGGGTACTGTCGCAGAAAGCGATTTTTTGCGGAAATTTAACCGCATTGACCCGCAGAATTTCCCCGAGATTAAGCCATAGTGCCATCGTTATTTTCCTTTTAAATATCTTAATTCAATTTAATCCGCACATCAACCAGGCCCGGCTCACGCCCTTCGGGATAGGCGAAAATCGGATTGAGATCCATTTCGTCAATCGCGGCGTGATTATTTAAGAGCATCGAAATCCGGCCCAGAACCTCTTTCAATTTGTCAATATCAGCCCCGGCCCGACCGCGGACCCCCTCAAGCAGAGGAAAGCCTTTAATACTTCTGATCATGATGTCGATATCGTCAGCCGAAAGCGGATTCAAACGAAAGGCCACATCTTTCATGACTTCGACAAAAATCCCCCCCAGACCGAAGGCGACGACATGGCCCAGGCCAGCGGCCTCACGATTGGCCCCGACCATCACTTCAATGCCGGGATCAAGAAACTTCTGAATGAAACAGGCCGAACCGGGAAAATTTTTTGCCATTTTCTGATAAGCTTCAGTCAAGGCCCGGTCATCCTTGATATTAAGCACCACTCCGCCGGCATCTGACTTATGAACAACCTCTTCCGCTTCGACCTTCAGCGTCACCGGATAGCCGATTTCGGCGGCAGCGGCCAGGGTCCCGTCCAGATCTTTGGATTCACTGTAAGCCGGTACCGGCAAACCATAGGCGGCCAGCAGACTGAAAGCATCAGCCTGAGCCATGAAAGAGCGCCCCGCAGCTTTGGTTTTGTCAATCAGCTGGGCCGCGGCGGCCGCATCGACATCATTAAAGGTCACCGGCGGACACTCCTGACGGCGCTGCAGGGCCCCGTAACGGGCCACGGCAGCGGCGACCTTGCCGGCCATTTCCGGCATATCGAAGGTCGGAATCCCGCCTTCATTAAAGATCTGGATGGTCTTCTGCCAGACCTGTTTTTCAGTCATAACACAGGCGACCATCGGTTTGGGCGCATCTTTGGCCACCGCCACCAGACCTCGGGCCACGCCTTCAGTGTCAACGAAGAAAGGGGTAATGAAATTGACAAAAACAATATCGACCCCGGGATCACTCATCAGGGTCTCTGCCGCCAATTGATAATGCTCCGGGGTCGCCGTCGCCAGAACGTCAATGGGGTTGGCCAGAGAGGCCTCGGGATAGAGACTGCCCTGCAGGGTGTCACGACTGGCCTGACTGATTTCAGCCAGATCGCAGCCCCGCTCGGTAAGTTCATCGGTAACAATAATTCCCGGCCCACCGGTATTGGTGATAATGCCGACCCGGTTCCCTTCAGCCACCGGCAGCTGCGCCAGCGCCCGAGCCGCCTGACAGAGCTCTTCTTCATCATTAAA
>JAFGVI010000039.1 GCA_016938065.1 Deltaproteobacteria bacterium
CGGCTACCAGCTTAAAATGGGAGCTCTCTTTCGCAAAGTCATTGCCCGGGAGATGGCCGACGGCACCTATAAACGTTACGATCCGAAGAGATCCCGCAAATTCAACCGCCGGCTTGAAGCTTCGCAATGAGCCGGATTCTGCTCATTGCCACCAACCGGGCCACCAGTCCCTACGTCGTCTATCCCCTGGGGATGGCCGTGGTTGCCGGAGCCCTGACCGCTGCCGGTCACGAGATCGAGCAGTTCGATCTGCTGGCGACAGAAACCGAACCGCCCAAAATAAAACAAGCAAAAAACGAGCAGACCGGGACCAAAGCGCCGAACCCGCACAATCCCCTGACAGCGATAATTAAAAATTTCGCCCCCGAATTTATCGGCCTTTCCCTGCGCAACATCGACAACACCGACTCCTTCAGCGGGGTTGCGGGCTGGTATCTCGAAGCAGCCCGCCAGACCGTAAAAGAGATTCGAACGCTGACTGCGGTTCCTCTGATTGTCGGCGGACCGGCTTTTTCCCTGATGCCGGAAGCAATTCTCGACTATCTTCAAGCGGATTACGGCATTATCGGCGAAGGTGAAGAGGCTCTGCCCCGGCTGATCAAACAACTTAATGCCGGCAAAACACCGCCCGCGCTCCACAAAGGCATCCGCCCCCTGAACGGCGACGAGTTTGCGTCCCCCAGATTTCATGCAGAGATTCTCGATTTCTACCAGAGCCGCAGCGGCATGGCCAACCTGCAGAGCAAGCGCGGCTGTCCCCATCGCTGCGCCTACTGCACCTACCCCGAACTTGAGGGCCGCAGATTCCGGCACCGGCCGCCGGCCGCCGTAGTCGATGACCTGGAACGGCTCAAAAAAGATCATAAAATCGAGAAATTTTTCTTTGTCGATTCGGTCTTTAATGATGACGAGGGCCACCATCTCGCCATCGCCGAAGAGATTTTAAAACGCGCGCTCAAACTTCAATGGAGTGCCTTTTTCCGCCCGCGGAGCCTGGGGCTTAAAGAGCTTAAACTGATGCAGCAGGCCGGCCTTCTTGCGCTCGAACTCGGCAGCGACGCCCTGACCGCGAAAACCCTTGCCGGCCTCAGTAAAGGTTTCACCTTCGACGACATTTGCACAACCCACGAAAACTGCCTCAAACTCAAACTGCCGACGGCTCATTACCTTATTTTCGGCGGCCCCGATGAGACCCCGGCAACCCTTGCGGAAGGTCTGAGCCATCTCGACCGGCTCGCAGGCAGTGTCCTTTTTCTCTTCTCCGGCCTGCGTCTGCTGCCCGGCACCCGACTCTACCAGCGGGCTTTACAAGAGAAGGTCATCACTGCAACCACTTCACTTTTACGACCCACCTACTATTTTTCTCCCGAAATCGATCCGGAAAGTATGAACCGGGAAATCGCCCAAGCCTGCAGAGGCCATCGCGAACGTCTCTTCCCTCCTGCGGAAGCCCTTGAGCGCCTGAAGATCATGCAGCGCTTCGGCTTTAAGGGGTTACTCTGGGACCAACTGCTGAAACACTCCTGATCCGCCGCCGCCTTTTTCAGATCCTCACGGCAACTTCACATGATCACAGTTTGACTTTATCCCGCCATTTGCGCTAGAGAGAAAAACGTTTGATACCTATGCCGAGCCATAAGCAAACCTATTTTTTAAAGAGGAAGTCGGCCATGAAAAAGATGATTCTTGGAAAAACCGGGATCAAAGTCAGCGAACTCTGTTTCGGGGCGCTGCCGATGGGCCCCTTGCAGAAAAACATCCCGGCGGCTGAAAGTGCTGAAATTATTCTTAAAGCCCTTAACGGCGGAATCAATTTTATTGATACGGCTCAACTCTACCAGACCTACGAACCAATCCGTCTGGCTTTAAAGAGAGCTCCGTTCAGACCAGTTATTGTCAGCAAAGCGATGGCTGCAGATTATGACGGCATGCGCAAAGCCGTGGATGAAAGTTTACAGGCCATGGAGATTGACTACATCGATATCTTTCATCTTCATGCCGCCCGGGTCCCGGCTTCGGAAAATGTTTTTACGCAGCGGGCCGGCGCCTGGCAGGCGCTTATTGACTGTAAAAAGGAAGGTCTCATCAAAGCCGCCGGCATCAGCACCCATTCAGTCCCGACCGTCCGCCTGGCGGCGGAGATCGAAGAGGTTGACATCGTTTTCCCGATTATCAACAAAAACGGCACCGGCATTCTCTTCGGCACGCTTGCCGAGATGGAAGCCGCAATCAATCTCTGTCTGGCCCGCAACAAGGGGGTTTATTTTATGAAGGCCCTGGGCGGCGGCTGTCTCGTTAAAGATTATCATGCGGCGGTAAGTTATGCTCGCAGTATCGCCCAGGTGCCGATTGCTATGGGCATGGTCAGTCAGGCTGAAGTCGACTATAATCTGGCTTACTTTAAAGCCGCGCCGAATGAGATCGCCAAGCTCCCGGAGCTGGTTGTCGAAGAAAAATGTTTCCAGATTCTCGGCTTTCTCTGCAAAGATTGCGGCAGCTGCATCGAGGCCTGCCCCAGTCACGCCATCGCCAAAGAGTCTGAAGCGATAAAACCCAAGATCAACCCCGACCTCTGTCTGCGCTGCGGTTATTGTGTGGGATATTGTCCTCAGTTCGCCATTCGCATGGTCTGA
>JAFGVI010000040.1 GCA_016938065.1 Deltaproteobacteria bacterium
GTGGTGGTCGGCAATGTCGCGGCCCGCAGCAATGTGGAAGTTGTGCGGGCGCAGGAACTCGGGCTCTGCTGTCGTTCGTTGCCGGAGACGCTGTGGCAGGAGTTTCTGAGTTCGGCAGCCCGGCGACTGGTGGTTGCCGGTACTCATGGTAAAACCACCACGGCCTCGATGCTGGCCTGGGTTCTGCAGAGTTGCGGGGCGGAGCCCTCCTTTATGATCGGGGGTGAGCTGCGCAATTTCGCGACCAACTACAGGCTCGGGACAGGGACGGATTTTATTCTTGAAGGTGATGAGTACAACAGTGCTTTTTTTGATCGACACGCTAAATTTCATCACTACCGGCCGACGCATCTTATCATCACCGGGATTGAAATGGATCATGCGGATCTGTTCTCCGGGGTGGATGAGATAGTCGCGGAGTTTCGCAGGTTGATTGCCGCGCTGCCGCCGGGTGGTCGGCTGATAGCCTGTGCCGATTGTCCGCGCCTGAGCCAGCTGCTGGGAGCGGCTCCCTGTCGGGTCATAACCTATGGCTGGGCGGCAGATGCCGATTTTCGCATTCTGGATTATCAGGCACTGGCAGCCGGCGGTCGGATCAGCTTCCGCTCGCCCGCCGGCGGGGTGGAAGAGCTCAAGGTACAGGCGATCGGTCGGCATAATGGTGAAAACACACTGGCGGTAGCGATGCTTGCAGAAGAACTCGGTTTTTCCCGGACGGCGCTGGCGACCGGGCTGAACTCATTTCTGGGGGTAAAAAGACGTCAGGAGCTGGTCGGTCGCTGTCGTGATTCAATTTATATCAGTGACTTCGCGCATCATCCGACAGCGATCAAACGGACACTCGAGGCGCTGCGGGAGCACTTTACAGGCTATCGTCTGCTGGCGGTCTTTGAACCGCGGACGGCGACCAGTCGGCGCAATCTGTTTCAGAAAGAACTGGCTGAGGCCTTTACCGCGGCTGATGAGGTGCTACTGGCTCCGGTGCACGGAAGGGCCGCACTCGCGGCGGATCAGGTGCTGGATACTGTCGGTCTGGCTGCGGCGATCAGCGCCGGCGCTAAACCCGCTCGAGCTTTGCAGGGAATTGGTGAGCTGTATGACCTGCTCAAAGCCCGAGCCGGGAGTAAGGAGTTGGTCGTGCTGATGAGTACCGGTGATTTCGGGGGCCTCTATCGGCGCATGGCGGAAGGAGTCTGGAACGTGTAAAAGGTGAAAACGGTTGACAAGGTTTCCGGCAATGAGTATAGAGGCCGTCCCCGAGTCTCTGATAGCGGGTATCCGGCAGGGGCGGCTTTATTCCGGCGCAACCGTAAGCGGCCGACTATTTATACTGGTAAAGGACGAGAATGGCTTTTTTGAGTAAGGATCTGTTGTCACTGAACAGCACCATGCGGAAAGTTGTGCTGGTGGTGTTTTTGACGGTGCTGATATCTCTGATATTTCTCTGGCGGCAGATGGCGCAGCAGAGTCTGGGGCAAAATGCCGCCTACAAGGCGCCGATGAATATCTATACCAAGGCTGAAAAGCTGATGGTACGGGGTAAATTCGAGCAGGCTCTGAAGCGTTACAATGAAGCGGCGGAGATGCTCAGAAAAATTCCTGAAATAGATCTGAGCGATGATTTTTACTATGCCATTGTTAACAATGCGATCGGTACAGTGCATCTGCGCATCGGGGTCTATGGCGAAGGTGATGATGAAATTAAGAGCCGGGCGGATCTCGGGCGGAATCGGGATGAGCTGCTGCGCTCGCTCGGCTATTTCCGCTTGAGTGTGGATGCCTATCAGAAGTGGCTGGCGGCTCATCGTCCCGGTGCCGAGTCAATCGCGGCCCTGCAAAAGAGCCGTATAGGGGTGAAAGAGGATAAAATCGAACTCGAACCCTTTGAACGCTACGAACGCGCACTTTCGGTAAGTTTGACCAATTGTGCCATGGTGCATCGCTATATGGGCGAATACAAGGTCGCGCAGGAGTATTATACACAAGCGCTGGCACTGTGGCCGGAAAATCGTACGGCAAGCGCAAATCTTGAATCGATGCAGGAAGTTTTAGCCGAGGCGACGGGAAAGAAAGTTGATGAAAAAGCGGAGCCGGTGCAGAAAAGCCTTGACAACTAGGTGAGCAGCTGTTAAAAGCTCTGGCTCTTTTCGAATGCGCCGACCCGGAAAAGGGCGGTGGCTATGGGCAGTATAAGTGAGTTCAGTTTTAAACGGAGATTAAAGAATGCCGACGATTAATCAGTTGGTTCGTCAAGGTAGAGAGCAGCTTAAGAAGAAAACCACGGCGCCAGCCTTGAAAAATTCGCCGCAGAAACGTGGAGTTTGCGTCAGAGTTTACACAACGACCCCGAAAAAACCTAACTCCGCTCTGCGTAAAGTTGCCAGGGTGCGGTTGACAAACGGCTTCGAGGTTACTTCATATATTCCCGGAGTGGGGCATAACCTGCAGGAGCATTCGGTTGTTCTGATCCGGGGCGGCAGGGTAAAAGACTTACCTGGTGTGCGCTATCACGTAATTCGTGGTACCCTTGACAGTGTCGGGGTTCAGGGCCGCCAGAAGGGACGCTCCAAGTATGGAGTAAAGCGGCCTAAATAGTTTTGCCGGACCCAGGAGCTTACTTTAACAACAGCAGTATTTTGACTTGAATCGCCGAGGATTTAATAGATGTCGAGAAAGAGAGATATAGAGAAGCGCTTGATTAACCCGGATCCTAAGTATCACGATCGTCAGGTAGCCAAATTTGTCAATGGTTTGATGCTTGATGGTAAAAAAAGTGTGGCCCTGGGTATCTTTTATGACGCCCTGGATCTGATCGGCAAGCGGGTTGACGATGATCCTCTGGCGGTATTCAAAAGTGCGCTTGACAATGTCAGGCCCCTCGTGGAAGTAAAATCGCGGCGGGTTGGCGGCGCGACCTACCAGGTTCCGGTAGAAGTAATGCCCGACCGTAAAATGGCGCTGGCAATCCGCTGGCTGATTAAATATTCGCGTTCCCGCGGAGAAAAAAGCATGTCGCAGAAGCTTGCCGCTGAATTTCTGGATGCGGCTAACAAACGCGGTAATGCCGTTAAAAAGCGCGAAGATACTCACAAGATGGCGGAAGCCAATAAAGCTTTTGCTCACTATCGCTGGTAGTCGCAGGGGTATGGAGGCATGTTAGGGTGGGCCGGCCATATCCAATAGAAAAGTATCGCAACATCGGCATCATGGCCCATATTGATGCCGGCAAGACGACAACCACAGAAAGAATACTCTTTTATACGGGAATATCCCATCGACTCGGTGAAGTGCATGACGGTACCGCGACGATGGATTGGATGGAACAGGAACAGGAACGAGGTATAACGATTACCTCAGCAGCAACCACCTGTTTCTGGCGCGATCATCGCATCAATATCATAGATACACCGGGACATGTCGACTTCACGATTGAAGTAGAACGGTCTTTGCGGGTTCTTGATGGTGTAGTCGCAGTTTTTTGTGCTGTCGGGGGGGTTGAGCCTCAGTCGGAAACGGTCTGGCGACAGGCGGTTAAATATCAGGTTCCCCGCCTTGCTTTTGTAAATAAGATGGATCGCATCGGCGCCGATTTTGATCGAGTCGTAAGCATGATGCGCGAAAGACTGGGGGCTATGCCTCTGGTCCTGCAACTGCCTGTCGGTGAAGAAGATAAATTTGCCGGCATAGTTGATCTGATTGCGGAAAAGGCAATCTATTTCGATCAAAGTTCTTTGGGAGCTGAATACGAAGTGCGCGCTGTACCGGAGGAGATGATTCCGAAGGTAGCAGAGTACCGCAAAAAACTGATGGAGAATCTGGCAGACCTGGATGATGATTTTGCCCTGCGTTATCTGGAAGACGAAAAGATAAGCGATGCTGAAATCAAAAAAATGGTCAGATGTGCAACTATGGCATCAAAGCTGACTCCTGTTTTATGCGGCTCTGCGTTCAAGAATACTGGAGTTCAGCTGCTTCTCGATAGCATCGTCGATTTTCTTCCCTCCCCGTTGGAGGTTAAAAATGCAATCGCGGTCGATATTGAAAGCGGCAAAACTGCAGCAATCGTAGTAAGTGATGAAACGCAGCCGACGGCTTTGGTATTTAAAATCTTGACTGACCCGCACGTCGGGCAGCTGGCTTTTTTACGTTTGTACTCAGGAGTTGTGGCAACAGGAATGCAGCTCTATAACAGTAGTCGCAATTGTAATGAGCGGGTTGGCCGATTGCTGAAGATGCACGCCAACAAGCGTGAAGAGGTCAAAAAAATTTATGCCGGAGATATCGTTGCTGCCGTAGGCCTCAAAAACAGCACCACCGGAGACACCCTCTGTCTCAGAGAGCATCCCTTGCTCCTGGAAAAGCTGGAAGTGCCGGAGCCTGTAATCGGGGTGGCGATTGAACCTTTAAGTCAGAGTGACCAGGAGCGAATGAATCTGGCCCTCGAAAGACTGGCAGCTGAAGATCCTACCTTTAAAATAAACATTGATGAAGAGAGCGGGCAGACAATAATATCGGGGATGGGAGAATTACACCTCGAAATTATTGTCGAACGAATGCGACGCGAGTTTAAAGTCAATGCCAATGTTGGTAAACCTCAGGTTGCCTACCGCGAAACCATTTCCTGTGCTGTAAACTGTAAGGGAAGCTTTATCCGTCAGGATGGTCCCCGACCGCAATATGCCGAAGTTTCTATAACGCTGGAGCCGACAGGCTGTGAGCAGGGCTTCAGCTTTGTCGATAAAACAGAGGCAGGGCAGCTGCCCCGGCAGTTTATTGCCCCTGTAGCGCTGGGTCTGGAAGAGGCAATGCTGGCCGGGCCCATAGCCGGTTATCCGATGACGGGAATAAAAGCCACCTTAAGCAGTGGAAGCTGGCACGAAACAGATTCGACCGAGATTGCCTTCAAACTTGCGGCATCGCAGGCCTTTAATGAAGGAGTGCAGAAGGCCAAAGCAACTATCCTTGAACCTATTATGGAAGTTGAAGTAGTTGTTCCGGGAGAGTATCTTGGTGATATTATGGGTGATATCAGCGGACGGCACGGTCGTATTCAGGGAGTAGAAAGCCGACGCGGGGAAATTCAGGTAGTATGTGCCTTTGTTCCATTGGCCGATATGTTTGGCTATTCAACCGAAGTCCGCTCTCGCAGTCAGGGACGCGCAACATTCAGTATGCAGTTCAGTCGATATGAACCAGTTTCTCAGGAAGTTGTACGCAAACGCATAGAGCATACTGCATTTTAAAAATAAGCAATAATTTAACAGTCGGAGAAGGAAAAATGGCAAAGGCAAAATTTGAGCGCACCAAGCCTCACGTAAATGTTGGCACAATAGGCCATGTTGACCACGGAAAAACTACTCTGACAGCAGCCATTACCAAGGTTCTGGCTCTTAAAGGTCAGGCTACTTACACTGCGTTTGACGCAATTGACAAGGCTCCGGAA
>JAFGVI010000041.1 GCA_016938065.1 Deltaproteobacteria bacterium
CAGGTAAGCAATGAGAGTGGACTCTACAATCTCGAACGTAAAATTCAGGCCGACGGACCGGAAAAAAAGCTCAATGTTTTTCTGATAACCGTGGAAAGTCTGAGTGCCGGCTATCTGAGCCGTTTCGGCAAGGAGAAAGATATCACGCCGTTTCTTGATCAATGGCTGCCGCAGGGGGTACTTTTCACTGATTTTTACGCAACCGGCACCCGCACCACCCGCGGTCTGGAAGCTATCACGTTATCCCTGCCCCCAACCCCGGGACGCTCACTGGTCAAACGGCCGGAGCCGACAACCCTTTTGTCCCTCGGCGAAATTTTTCAGGAGAGGGGCTACGATGTCGCCTTTATCTATGGCGGACATGGATTTTTCGACAATATGAACAGCTTTTTTGCCGGACACGGTTATCGCTGTGTCGATCAGGCAGACTTTTCCGCTCAGGAAACCACCTTTACCAATGCCTGGGGCGTCTGCGATGAAGATCTCTACAAAAAAGCCCTCAGCGAAGCCGATCGCGATTTTCGCGAAAACCGACCTTTCTTTTTTCACCTGATGACGACCAGCAATCACAAACCCTACACCTACCCGGAAGGGAAAATTGATATTCCCTCGGGCGAAAATCGGGCGGGAGCCGTCAAATACACCGACTACGCCCTTAACGAGCTGATCACTCAGGCAAAAACCCGACCCTGGTTCAGCGAAACCGTTTTTGTCGTGGTCGCCGACCACTGCGCCCATAGCGCCGGAAAAACCGGATTGCCGGTGGACAAGTATCACATCCCCCTTTTCCTCTATGCGCCGAAGTATCTGCAGCCCGAAGAGAACGGCAAGCTCGCCAGCCAGATCGATATTGCCCCCACCCTGCTCGGCCTGCTCGATTTCTCTTATGCGAGCAACTTTTTCGGTCAGGACATCCGGCGCCCTGATTTTCAGCCGCGGGCCCTGATTGCCAACTACATAAAACTTGGTTTACTTAAAAATGAAAAATTGGTACTCTTGGCTCCCCAGCAAAAAATTGAACTGCAGGAAAAACCTTACGACCAAACCATAACCGGCAGCGTCGACACCCCTCTGGTTCAGGATTGCCTGGCCTACTATCAGGGGGCTGATTATATCATCAGCCAAAAGACCCGGCACCCCTGAAAAATTCCCACGCGGGCTCAAGCCCGCAAACCTAAGACGCTGATTTAACATTCTGCGAGGCTTCTCAAAAGTGAAAAAACCTGGAGTGCCATCTTTTTGGCAAAAATTTTCATGGAAAGGCAATCCTGTACTGGTTGCGCTCCTCGCGGCCCTGCTGCTGGCAACCGTTTACAACCTTACTTTCTGGCAGCAACTTCTGAGCCTGCCGGACATCTCGGTGACCGCTAACGCCGGATTCCTCATCGGCACCGGCATCGTTATCAGCGGCATTTTCTTTGCCTTTTTAAGTCTGTGCAGCTACCGCTATCTTTTTAAAACAGTCCTTATCCTGGCCTTTTTCCTGACGGCAAGCATCTCCTACTTCAGTCTCAAATACGGCACAGTGATCGATTACAACATGATCAGCAACATCCTGGAGACCGACATTCAGGAAGCCCGGGAACTTTTCAGTCCGGCCTTTGCCCTGCATCTTCTGTTTTTTGCCGGCCTGCCGACCCTGATCCTCGCCCGGACCCGTATCACCTGGAAAAACCCGTTACGCCAGCTGGCCGCCAATCTGCTCGCCGTTGCCGGTACTCTGCTGGTCGTCGGCGCCGCCATCTATCTCAACTACAGCAGTTTTGCCCTGATCGGCCGCCAGCACAAAAGTTTAAGAATGTATATCAACCCGACCTATGCTCTCTACTCGGTCGAAAAATATTACCGCATTCAGCATATTGCCGCGCAAACAGTGGCAGCGATCGC
Organism: Deltaproteobacteria bacterium; assembly: GCA_016938065.1. Taxonomy (GTDB): domain Bacteria; phylum Desulfobacterota; class Anaeroferrophillalia; order Anaeroferrophillales; family Tharpellaceae; genus Tharpella. Next base: position 1,888 of record JAFGVI010000041.1, read on the forward strand.
CGAAGATGCGGTACTGACTGCGGACGGAGAAGAAGGTAAGAGAAAATTACTAGGGATTTTTGTCGTCGGCGAGTCGGCCCGGGCGCGCGAGTTCACGCTGAACGGTTACGAGCGGGAGACCAACCCCTGCCTCGCCCGGCAAAAAGCTGTAAGCTTTAGCGAAGCTTACTCCAGCGGCACTTCGACCGCCGAATCCCTGCCCTGCATGTTTTCCCATCTGACCCGGGAGAACTATTCCGTTAAAAAAGCCGCCGGCTACGAAAATGTTCTCGACATTCTGCATCGCCTCGGCATCGACGTGTTGTGGCGCGACAACAACTCCAGCTCCAAAGGGGTGGCCCTGCGCGTCAACTACGAAAAAATCTCCGCCAAAGTGGTGCCAGATGCGGAAAGTCTGGGCCTGGCCCACGGCGATGAATATTTTGACGAGGCCCTGCTCTATCATCTGCAGGAGTACATCGACCGCAGCCCTCACGACAATATTCTTATTGTCCTGCATCAAAAAGGCAGCCACGGCCCGGCCTACTATAAACGTTATCCCGAAAAGTTTCGCCGCTTCACGCCCGAATATATGAGCAACACCCCGCAAAACAGCACTCGGGACGAACTGATCAACGCCTACGACAACACCATCCTCTATACCGACTATTTTCTGGCACAGACGATCGAGCTGCTGAAAAAAAACGCCGACAACTATGACACCTTTCTCTTTTACATGTCCGATCACGGCGAATCGCTGGGGGAGAACGGCATCTATCTGCACGGCCTGCCCTATTTCATGGCTCCCGACGAACAGAGACACATTGCCGCCGTGACCTGGCTTTCGGAAAGCACCGCCCGCCATCACCACATCGACATGACCGCGTTGGCAGACGGCCGCAACCAGCCGATTTCACACGACTATATCTTCCATTCACTGCTCGGCATCTTCGGGGTAAAAAGTATAATCTACGATCCGGGCCTGGATCTTTTTCACCCTGACAAGAGACTTGCCCGCAAATAACAACCCTCATCCGGGAAAAGTTTTCATACCCGGCTAATCATACGGCTATATCTGTCTTGGATTTTTTATTACATCCTGCAGGAATAAAAATGAAGATCAATATCGTTGTCAATACCGCTTCCGGCTTTTTAAACCAGGAAAGATTCTGTCCGATAATGCGGCAAAGCTGGTAATCGACAACCAGGAAAACTCGATCTCATGCTGCTTAAGAAACAGCAGCAGGGCCCCAAGCAGAATAAAGATAAGATTCGGCAGAGAAAAAAACAGGAGGGCCAGCGAGGGCTGCCATTCGGCCAGAAACTCAGTCACCATACCCGTCAGGTAATAAGCCAGGAGCAACACAAGCCCGAAGATAAAACCCTGAAAACGGGCGCTGCTGCGCACCGGCACCAGGACAAGAGCCACCCCCAGCAGCGCAAACGCGAAACAGGCAAAGGGCTGGGTAAAACGTTCATAGAGCGTGGCCACCGTACCGGTGGCCTCTTCCCCGCGACTTTTCGCGGCCGCGATCCTGCGCAGCAGGTCGGCATTCGACCGGGCTTTGTTCATGATACCGACATGCAGCTTTTCACCCAGCAACGTGGAAAGATCAAAATTGATTCGATATTGAGAAAAATCGGTCACCCGATAACTCTCATCCCTGGGATTGTACTCGTGAATGGTTCCGTCCCTGAGCTGCAGTAACAGCGTGGAGGTCTGAGGCTCACTGACAATCCAGCCGGAGGCAGCGGTAATCGTCTGCGGATTGTCGCTGCGCCGGTGATCCTCGATAAAAACCTCGGCCACGCGACCACTTTGCCGATCCATCTTCCCGAGATAGATCGCCATCCCCGGAAAAGCCAGGTTCAGCACCTGTGAATGCAACGCCACAGTGACTTTGCCGCGCAGAATATCAAAGGTTGCCTGACGTAACTGGCGCATCCCCAGGGGGGCCAGCCAGGCGCTCATCAGCAGGGTAAGCAGGGTACAGGCGACGGCCAGCTGTAAGACCGGGAGAAAGAGACGATAAGGCGAGATCCCGGCCGCCTTCAGGGCGATCACCTCGGCATCGCCGACCAGGCGCCCGAGACCGGCCAGAACCGCGAAAAAAAACGATATCGGCAGAGCCATGGTCAGCATCTGGGGAATCATGGCCAAAACCATGCGGGCAACATCCCAGAGCTGAACCCCTTCGGAAACCACCAGATTAACAATTTTAAAGAGTTGCCCCAAGAGAAGCACGAAAACCACAACGGCCAAAACGTAAAAAAAGGGCAGGAGAATTTCCCGCTGCAGGTATCGGTTAATAATAGACATAGGCGTAAAGCAAGCTCAAATGCAAAGGTTTAGTGCCTGGGTTGCGGGATTTAATCAACGCTGCTACAGGTAGCATAAAAGAGTTAAAAAACGAAGGCTTTTATAGAAGGGTATCTAATGCTGAAAAATATTTTTAAACAATGGTTCCTGGCCGCCCGACCGCTGCTCCTTTTCTACCTCCTCTTTCTCCTGATCTCTTTTATCGGCCGGCTCATCCTGCTGGAGCAGTATTTTGAGCCTTTACAGGCCGGCGGCGCCAACTGGGGACTCGCCTTTCTTGTCGGTCTGCGCATGGATACGATTTCGATCTCGATAATCCTGGCCCTGCCGACATTGATTATCTTTCTCACCCCGCCGTTCGGCCGCCGGCTGGCCGAACGGCTGCTCGGCGGCTATCTCCTTCTGACCCTCCTGCTGGCCGTCTATATGGAAATTGCCACGCCGCCCTTTTTCAGTGAGTTTGAGGCCCGCCCGAATGAGCTTTTTGTCAACTATCTGCTATATCCCCGGGAAGTTATCAATACCGTCCTCTCAACCCATCTGACTCCGTTAATAATTTCCATTATCAGCTTAACCATGATTACCTGGTTCTACCGGCGCTGGTGGAAGCAGAGCCGGCTCTTTAGCCGTGCCCTGGGGGTTGCCTACGGCCGGCGCCTGCTCTTTTTTCTGCCGACGGCGATCATCATTTTTCTGGGCATCCGCTCCTCCTTCGGCCATCGCCCGGCCAACCTCTCCGATGCCGCTTACAGCAACTCCCATATAGCCAACGAACTCGCCAAAAACACCCTGCATACGGTCGGCTATTCGATCTATGCCAAGCAACAGTTCGACGTCAATGTCAAGCTCTACGGGCGAATGGATCAGAATGAAGCCATCACCCGGACACAAAAGCTGCTCAACCTGAGCAAAGAAAGTCTCAGCGACCCGAACTACCCCCTGTTGCGCCTTGAAAAAAGCCATTTTCCCAATCCCGGCCGGGCCAAAAATCTGGTGGTCATCATTGAAGAGAGCCTCGGGGCCCAATTTGTCGAAGCCGCCGGCGGCCAACCCGGCATCACCCCCAATCTTAACCGTCTGGCCCGGGAGGGCATCCTTTTTCAACAGCTCTATGCCAGCGGCACCCGCAGCGTCCGGGGCATGGAGGCGATTGTCGGCGGCTTTCTGCCGATTCCCGGAACCAGCGTCCTCAAACGCAATCGTTCCCAGGAAGGCTTCTTCTCGCTGGCCCAGCTCTTAAATCCCAAAGGTTATGACAGCAGCTTTCTGTACGGCGGCGAGAAGCGTTTCGACAACATGGGCAGCTGGTACTTCGGCAACGGCTTTCAGCGGATTATCGACGAGCCTCTCTTTGTCAACCCGGTCTATCACGGCATCTGGGGGGTCTGCGATGAGGATCTGGTCGTGCGCGCCGATGCTGAATATGTTGAACTGAACAAGCGTCAGCAGCCCTTTGTCTCGGTCTTCTTTACGACGACCAATCACACCCCTTTTGAATTTCCCGCCGGCCGGATTGAGCTGATTGACGGAATTGAAGCGGCGAGCGCTGAAAACTCGGTTAAATTTGCCGATTATGCCCTGGGCCGGTTCTTCGCCCTGGCCAAAGAGCATGGTTATTACGACGACACCGTTTTTGTGATCATTGCCGACCATAACGTCCGCGTTCGCAGCAGCCCCAACGGGGTCATGCCGGTGGATAACTATCGCATCTTCGGCCTTATCCTCGGAGGCGGCATCAAGCCCCTTGTCTATGATCGGGTGACCACGCAGATGGATGTCATCGCCACGGCACTTGATCTTATGGGAGAGGATTTTATTCATCCGATTATCGGACGCTCGATCTTCACCCCGGACAAAAATGATTTCGCCCTGATGAACTTCTATGCCCTCTACGGCTTCATGCGCGACGGCAAACTTGCGGTTTTCGAACCCAAAGCCGCGCCACGCACCTTTCAGATAGATGGCAATGACCTGTTGCCGCTGGCTCATGATCCCGAACTTGAACGCGACGGCCTCGCCCTGCTGACGGTCTCATCCTACCTCTACCAGGAGCAGAAACATCATCTGCCGGTCGCAAACCAGGAAAGCGACCAATGAAAATACTGCTTGTCGAAGATGACCCAGAACTCCTGGGTCAACTGCAGAACCTACTCAGCGAACAGCGCTATCTCGTCGATACGGCGGCCACCGGCAATGCGGCCCTGGACAAGCTCTTCGCTGAGATCTATGATCTGATACTGCTCGATATCATGCTGCCCGAGGTCGACGGCCTGACGATTCTGCAGGAAATCCGCGAGGCCCGGATTATCACCCCGGTGCTGCTGTTGACCGCCAAGAGTTCGGTCAGTGACCGGGTTAAAGGTCTCGATTGCGGAGCCGACGACTACCTCGCCAAACCCTTCTCGATTGCGGAGCTGCTGGCCCGCATCCGGGCCCTGCTACGGCGGCCGGGGCGCGAATGCGATACCATCCTGACCGTCGGACCCATCGCGCTTAATACGGTGAGCCGCCGGGTCAGCCGAGCCGGGGAGATTCTCGAACTGACTCCGAAAGAGTTTTCCCTGCTTGAGTTTCTTCTCTACAACAAGAATCAGCCGGTTTCCCGCATCACCCTGGCCGAACATGTCTGGGGGGATGATTTCGACCCCTTTACCATGTCAAATACGATTGATGTGCACATCAAAAATCTGCGCCGCAAAATTGACCCTGAACCGACGGAAAAATCTTTGCTGAAAACCGTGCGCGGGGTCGGTTTTATGCTCGAGGAGTAGTCCGCGATGAAAATCCGCAGCAAGATCAGCCTCTGGATCACCTCAGCCGGCATTCTCGTCAGTCTGGTCTTCTCCCTCGTGGTTTTCTGGGAGATGCAAGAACAGACCTACCGCCAGCTCGATGGAGAGCTCAAAGCCACCGCCGCCAATCTCTGCCGCATAATCGAGCTGACCGAGAGCGAGGGCGGTCAGCAGCCGACCCCGGCGGCTGAGGTTTTCCTTGACAGCCAACGCTACTGGCTGCGCGCCTGGCGCAGCGGCAAACTGATCTACGCATCGAGTCTGGCCCGGATCGTCGACCTGCCCCTCGCGCCCGGACCGAAAAAATATTCGCTCAGCATCACGGTTCCCCGCGAGAAAATCAACCTGGATCAGGACCGCAATGACCGCGTAACCTTCCGGGTACGCACTCTTGAAATCCCGGCGGCCGCGCCCGGCTACCTGATTCAGGTCGCGCTACCGATGGAAAAAATCAAACAAGAGATCAATGAAGTGACCATGTTTATTATCCTGGGCCTTGTTTTTTCAACCCTGCTTCTGATCCTGATCAGCTATTTTCTGGCCGGCCGGATTATTAAGCCGGTCAGACGGATCACCCAGTTAGCACGAGAGATTGACGACCATGATCTGGCCAGCCGTATCCCTTTAAACGCCAGCCGGGATGAACTTTATGAGCTGGCCACCGCCTTAAATCAGATGCTCGACCGCCTGCAGTACTCTTTCACGCAACAGAAAGAGCTTATCGCCAGCGCCGCCCATGAACTCAATACCCCTTTGAGCAATTTGAGACTCTTTGTCGAACAGACCCTAAACGACCCCAAGACCCCGACCCCTTTCGCCCTTAAACTGAGCCGCCAGCACCAGATCATCCTGCGCATGAGTCGCCTGCTGCGCAACCTGATGGTCCTTTCCGCCCTGGAACTGCGCGGGAAAATAGAACCCGCCACTTTTGACTGCAAAACAATGCTTCAGTCGGTCATTGACGATTTCCAACCCCTTTTGACCCAGCGGAACATTGCTCTGGAAACATCCCTGCCCGACCGATTTGAAATCCACGGCGATCCAGAACAACTGCGGCGGGTTATCGTCAACATCATTGAGAATGCGATAAAGTACAATCAACCCGGGCCGGAGGGCCGCATCCGCATCTCCCTGGAAAAAGTTAAGCCGGGCCTGCGCCTGCGGGTTGCCAACCGCAGTCAGCCGCTGGCGAAGGAAGATCTGGAAAAGGTTTTCGAACAGTTTTACCGCGTGGAAAAATCGCGCTCGCCGGAGTTCGGCGGCTGTGGACTGGGATTGACGATTGCCCGGGAAATCGTCAATCTGCATGGGGGAAAGATCTATTTTGAAAACCAGCCCGAAGGCTGGGTTCAGGTTGTCGTACAACTTCCCGGTCTGACGTGATTTAAAAAAGCAACATGAACCAGACCAGCCCGGCCAGGGCCAGGGCCACCATCACCGCGGCCGAGGCAATATCCTTGGCCCGGCCCGAAAGTTCGTGTGGTTCACTGCCGATGCGATCAACCACCGCCTCGACCGCCGAATTGAGCAGCTCAGCCAGCATGACAATCAACCAGCTGCCGACGAGCAACACTTTTTCTATGGAACCATCTCCCAGCCACAGACCCAGGGGCACGACCAGCAGAAGGAGATAAACCTCCTGGCGAAAGGCCTGTTCATGGCGAAAAGCCGCGCTTAAACCGGCCAGGGAATAACCGGTCGCCCGCCAGAGACGAGCCAGCGCCTGCCGGAAATCCTGTTTTAGCTTTTCTTTATCCACAACCATCTCCTTGCTTACGACTTAAAGTTTTCCAGCTGGCCCCGATGACAGATCACCACCAGAACATCGCCCACCGACAAAATCTTGTCCGACAACGGAATAAAGCTGGGTTTGCCGCCGGATCTTCAGGGATAACCACCCGGTCGACCCCGATCCCGGCCCGAAGTTTTTCGTGATCGGCGTGCCGGCCTTGACCCAGACGTCGGAAACTTTCAGCTCCTTGAGAAACATTGAGATAATGGCACTGGCCGCCCGGTTTCCGGCGGCGCCGCACAGTATTCGAAAAAGGAGATGCCGACGCCACCTGCGACAATCAGAAAAAAAGTTGTAAAAAGTATGATTTTACTGTACCGACTGGCGGTGCCACTTTAGAGGCACGAATCTTTTTTGTCAAGCCTGAGTAAACGAACCGGCGCCCCCCGCCATTTCGTTGAAAATGGCAAACGCCAATAATTTTCACGCAAACCGCACCACAACGGCAAAGGAGTCAAACCAGATGGCAAGCATCATCGAACGGATCCATAACCTTTTTAACGATCCTGAAATCCGCACTAAACTTTTGACCTACCGCTGGCCGCTGGCCGTGGCCGCCCTGCTCTTGCTCAGTTTCCTTATGAAAGCGCAATACTTCTGGCTCGGCCTCTGCATCTCGCTCGTCGGCGAAGCCCTGCAGGTCTGGTGTTTTGCCTCCCTCAACAAGAAAAAGGAGCTTGCCGCCAGGGGGCCCTACGTCGTTGTCAGAAACCCGATGTATATCGGACGCTACTTTCTCATCCTGGGCGCGGTGGCGATTACCGGCAGTTTTTTTCTGATGCTCCTTTTCAGTGTTGTCTACTATTTCTATATGGTCAACCGGGTTGAGAGAGAAGAGGTGGTTTTAGGTGAGATTTTCGGGGAAGCCTATGAGGATTACTGCCAGCAGACGAATCGTTTCATTCCCGCCTGGCGAGAGCTCGACCGGGAAGCCATCCGATACTTCCGCTGGGATCTCTTTTTCAAGAACAACGCTCACTTGAACCTTATCGCGGTGCTGGCCGGTTATCTGATTGTCTATATCTGGCTTTTCTGAGTGGGAAGTGGGAAGCGGTAAGCAAACTGACAGCGACTGCCCTTTGTCAAATAAATAATGGAGAAAATGCAGGAGATTAACGATTAACCGGCAGATGGAAAACTTTCTCGGGGCCCCGCGCCGGGCCCTTTTCCGGCTGGCCTGGCCGACCCTGATGGCGACCCTGGTTCAAACCATGTACAACCTGGTCGACACCGCCTACATCGGCCGGCTGGGCTCGGCCCCGCTGGCCGCTCTGACCTTCTCCTTTCCCCTCTTTTTCACCCTGGTCTCATTTAATATCGGCATGGGCGTCGGCTTAAACGCCATGGTTTCGCGCAGCCTTGGTGCCGGCCAGGAGCGAGATGCCGCCAACACGGCTCTGCACGGCATCGCCAGTTCGCTTTTGTGCGCGGCTCTGCTCTTTCTCATTACCGAGCTCTTTCTTGATCCGCTGCTGACCCTGCTCGGAGCCGAGGCCGTGGTCCACAAACTCGCGGGCGACTATATGCGCATCATTGCCGCCGGGGTCTTTCTCATGTTTCCGATGTACGCCATCTCCAGTATCTTTACAGCCCAGGGCGATACCATCACGCCGATGAAGATTCAGTTTTTCACCCTTTTTCTCAATTTAGGACTTGATCCGCTCTTTATCTTCACCTTTAAACTCGGTATCAAGGGCGCCGCCATTGCCACCGATCTCGCCCTGCTCGCTGGCCTACTGATGGCGGCATTCTACCTCAAACGCCGCTCCCGCCTGCAGTTCTCCCGCAAAATCTGGCAGTTCTCACCCGCCACCATCAAAGAACTTTACGCGATCGGCCTGCCGGCCAGCCTGACCATGCTGCTGATGGCGATCTACATGATGGGCATCAACCGCCTGATTGCCGGCTACGGCACCGATACGGTGGCGGCCCTGGGACTGGTAACCCGCATCGACAGCGCCGTCATTATTCCCATGGTAGCCCTGTCGGTCTCCCTGCTGACTTTGACCGCCTTTTTTTATGGGGCTCGGCAGTTTCATCTTCTGGCTGAGATTATTCATTTTGCCATGCTCGTCAATATCGCTTTCGCTCTCGGCTGTGCCCTGCTGATGTTTCTCTGGCCCAGTTTTTTCCTGCGTTGCTTTACCAACAAGGCCGAACCCCTGCGCCTGGCCGCCGCCTACCTGCGCCTTGAAATCTTAAGCTTTCCCTTCATGGCCATCACCATTGCCGCCAACCGGGCCCTGCAGGGCTTAGGTTTGAGTCTGCCCGGCATGGTGATCAACGGCACCCGCCTCTTTGTCGTCGCCCTGCCCCTGGCCAGCCTCTTTGTTATCTATCTCAAATACGACTTTCGCCTGGTCGCCATCGCCGGCCTCTGCGGCAATCTGGCTTCCTCCAGCCTCGCCTATTTCTGGCTCAAAAAAATCCTGGCTGAAATCAGCACAACGCCCCCGCCCGTAAATGTAGAAAGAAATGTAGAAAGGGTCAGACTCGATTGAGCACTGGCCCCTTTTGCACACTGCAACCGTTTCGGGAAAATATTTTTGCATTCCTGAAAAAGTATGCTAGGTTTGACTCTCCACCCTGAAGAGATAAAACTGAAGAAATTAAACTCTGGCGATAAAATTCTACACAGGATAGAACATCCTTAACCATTAACAATTCAGGAAGAAAAGAAGATGCAGATGAAAGAACTTCACCGGAATGGACAGGATTTGACCGCCGGCCTTGAGGGGCGGCTCGACGCCATGAGCGCCGACGAGTTTACCAGGCAGATGGAAGTCTGGTTTGCGGCCGGCCTGAAAAACTTCGCCATCGACTGTTCCCATCTCGATTATATCAGCAGTGCCGGTTTACGGGCCCTGCTGATGGCCGCCAAAAAACTTAAAAGTCTTAACGGTTCATTTAAGCTGGCAGCCCTGCAGGAAAGTGTCGACAACGTTTTCAAGATCTCCGGCTTTGACAAAATCATCCCGATCGCGGCAACCCTTGACGATGCCTGCAAATCCTGACCCGAAAGCGCTAACCGCCGACTACCTTGAGCTCACAGCAGAACTTAAAAATCTGCCGCGCGGCATGGCCTTTGTCGGCGACCGGGCCCGGCACTTAGGTTTCAGCCCTAAACGTATAAATGAAGTCGAACTGGTTGTCGAAGAAGCCCTGGTCAACGTTATCGAACACGCCTATCCCGACCAGCCCGGTTTACTCCGGCTTGATTTAAAAACCGCAACCACCGCAGATCTGGAGGAAGAACTGCACCTTGAAATCCGGGATCGGGGCACCGAGTTTAACCCTTTAAAACTTGCGAGCCCGGATCTTGCGGCCGACCTTATGGAACGGCCGATTGGCGGTCTCGGGATTTTTCTGATGCAAGAGCTGAGCGATAAGCTCGACTGGCAGCGAGACAACGAGGAAAACTGCCTGACCATAATTTTTGCGCCACGCCAGGCTTCTGATCATGCTTAAAAATTGCTCCTGCCGCAAAATCGGCTTCGGCCTGGTGCTGTTTTTTCTGTTTCTGAATACAGCTTCGCCTCTCGCCGCCGGCCCACCCCCGTTAAAAAAAGTTACATTCATCCCGCAGTGGGTGCCCCAGGCCCAGTTTGCCGGCTACTATGTCGCCCTGGAAACCGGCATTTATCAGGAGCACGGTCTCGACGTTGAAATCATCAGCGGCGGCCCGCAACGCTCATCCGCCGACTATCTCGCCAATAAAAAGGCCGATTTTGCCAGTTTATGGCTGGTTACCGCTCTCGACCTCTGCAATCAGGGAATCAAGGTCGTCAACCTGGCGCAGATCGTTCAGCGCAGCGCCCTGATGCTGGTCGCCAAAAAGAGCAGCGGCATTCTTAAACCAACGGACCTGGAGGGTCGCAAGGTGGGTCTCTGGGGTTCCCCTTTTGCGATCCAGCCTGAAGCTTTTTTCAAACAGTACGGTTTGACGGTTGAACCCCTGCAGCAATCCTACTCCATCAACCTCTTCCTGCGCGACGGCGTCGATGTCGCTTCGGCCATGTGGTACAATGAATACCACAGCCTTCTCAATGCCGGAATCAATCCCGAAGAATTAACCACCTTTTTCTATTACGAACACGGCCTCAACTACCCGGAAGACGGTCTCTATGTTCTGCAACAAACCCGGCAACAGCAGCCGGAGCTCTGCCGGGCCTTTGTTGCCGCCTCACTCAAAGGCTGGCGCCGCGCTTTTGCCGAACCGGAACTGGCCCTGGATATCATCATGCGCAACCTCAAAAAAGAGCATGTCATAACTAACCGTATTCACCAAAAATGGATGCTCGAGCGCATGCGCGACATCATCCTGCCGCCGGCTGAAGAGCTAAGTCTCGGCCGTTTAAAAGAGGAGGATTTTCACCGCGTCGCCGCCAGTCTGATAAGCCAGAACATCATCGACACGGCTCCGAACTTCAACGAGTTCCACCATGCCCAGACGGGAGAGTAAGATGAATTTTCTGCGCCACCGGGGCATTGCCTTCAAATTGAGCTTCTGGGTTTTAAGCGGTGTGACCCTGGTCATCGCCGTCATTCTGACCTTAAATTATCGTGCCACCAGGCAGATGATGGTCGAAAAGATCGAAGAAAACGCCTTCAACCTGGCCCAGGCCACAGCCAACCGCATCAACGCTCTTTTGCAGGCGGCGGAAAAAATTCCCGCCGGCGTCGCCCTGACCATCAGCGAACTTAAACCCGACGACCGCGCGCTGCGGACCCTGCTCGCCAGCCGCCTGCAGCAAAACCCCGAACTTTTCGGCATCGCCGCCGCCTTCGCCCCGGCCACTGAGAATGCGACCCCAAAACCGGAGCTCTACTCGCGCTACTACATCAAAGCTGACAACCGGATCAAAGAAAGTCCAATCAGCTATGACTACCGTTTTCACGACTGGTATCAGATCCCTGAAGTCATCGACCAGCCCCTCTGGAGCGAGCCCTATTTCGGTGAAAGCGGCGGCATCGTCATGACCAGCTATTCGGTTCCTTTTTATCGCAAGAGCAACGGCGCCAAAAAATTTGCCGGTATCGTCTGTGTCGATTTAAGCCTCAACTGGCTGCGCAACATTGTCTCCTCTCTGAAAATCGGCGAATCCGGTTACGCTTTTCTGATCACCCGCAATGGGACTTTTGTCACCCATCCCGATTCCGCTCTGGTCATGAACGAAACCATCTTCAGCGTCGCCGAAGCCCGGAAGCGGCCGGAAATTCGAGCCCTCGGGCGCCGCATGATCGCCGGGGAAAAAGGTTTTACGGCAATTGCCGGAATGACGGACGACATGACTGAAGGGCGAAAATACTGGCTGGTCTACACCCCGCTCCCAGCCAACGGCTGGTCCCTGGGGGTGCTCTTTCCCCAGGATGAACTGATGGCCGATATCCAAAATTTAACCAGGATTATGCTCGGCCTCGGCCTCGGCGGTTTTTTCCTGATCATGCTGGTTATCCTGACAATCTCCGGGAAAATCACAAAACCGCTGCGGGCCCTGGCCACAAGCGCCGATGAGATTGCCACCGGAGATCTGGACACGCCAATTCCGGCAAGCAACAGCGGGGATGAGGTTGGCCGCCTGACCCGCTCGTTTGTCGGCATGCAGCAGTCGCTCAAGGAGTACATCAAAAACCTGACCGCAACCACGGCCGCCAAAGAGCGCATTGAGAGTGAGCTTAATATCGCCCGCGAAATCCAGATGGGCATCCTGCCCAAGATCTTTCCGGCCTTTCCCAATCTGCCCGAGTTCAACCTCTACGCCACGATCAAACCGGCCCGTGAAGTCGGCGGCGACCTCTACGATTTTTTTATGATTGATGACCAGCACCTCTGTTTTACGGTCGGTGACGTCTCCGGCAAAGGGGTGCCGGCCGCCCTCTTTATGGCAATCACGCAAACCCTGATCAAAACGCAGATTAAAACCCAACCCCGTCTCTCCGCCGCCGCCACCCTGCAACAGGTCAATAACGATCTTGCCCGGGACAACCCCTCCCTGATGTTTGTCACCCTCTTTTTAGGGATTTTAAATATTGTCAGCGGCGAACTCGAATACTGCAACGGCGGCCATAATTCACCCTACCGGCTCACGCCGGGAAACCCCAAAGCGCTACAGGAACTACCGACCACCGACGGCATTGCTCTGGGGGTTATGGAGGAGTTCGCCTTCAGCGCTACATGCCTGACCCTGGCTCCGGGCGAAGCCCTTTTTATTTTTACCGACGGTGTTACCGAAGCGATGAACCCGCGCGATGAACTTTTCACTGAAGCCCGTCTCGAAAAGATTCTACTGCCTCTGGCCAAACAACCGGTACGCGAGATTGCCGATCAGGTCATGCAGGAGATCGACCATTTTGCCGAAGGCGCCCCGCAAAGTGATGATATCACCATGCTGGTATTGCGTTACTCAGGGAAGGAAGCAACTTTATGATTATAAAAGCAAACGCAAAGGCGCAAGGACGCGAAGACGCAGAGCAAAACAATGAAAGTCGTTAAAAACAAGGAATAGCCATGAACCATCAGCCTCGAAGACAAGCTCGCCTCAACCTCAGAAATGATCTGAGCTTTCTGCCCACCGTGCAGACTTTTATCGAAAATACGGCCCTCACCTTCGGTCTCGGCCACGCCGAGGCTCTGGCCCTGACCCTGGCCGGCGAGGAGATTTTCAACTATCTCTGCTCCAGCGTCAAACCTCAAACCGAGATTGAGATCAGCTGTCACGAGGGTGGTTACTATGCGGCCCTGCACTTCTCCCTACCGATTCATAATTTTGCCATGCGGGCTTTCAATCTGACCGCGACCATCGACCTTGAGGACGAAAAGAGTCTCGACGAAATGGGCCTGCTTATCGCTTCCCGCATGGTTGATTACCTGAGAATCGGGCAAAACGAGAGCGGCCGTCTGCAACTCTTGCTGCGCAAGGAGAAAAGCTACCCGCAGGCAGCAGCCAACATCTTCCCGCCGGGCGCACCCATCAGCGACCAGTTCACGATTATCAGCCCCGAGGCCGAGGAACTGAAATTTTTCATCAATGCCTGTCGCCGCGGCACGGCCGCGGATCGGCTGCCGCCGGAGTTTGACTATCCCGGCAAGGTTGTCGATATGGTTAACAGCGGTGACTTTCGAGCGGCAATCGCCCGCGATCATACCGGACACATCGGCGGCGGCATCATCTGGTTCTGGAGCTCGAACAAAATGGTGGAGTGTCACGGCCCCTACATTCTCGCCCCTGCCGCCGACCCACATCCCGCCATGGCTCCGGCCTTGCGCCAAGCCCTGAGCGAAGCCCTGCTGGAGCATTGTCTTAATGCAATTGCCAAAAGTCCGGCCGTCGGCCTGCTCAACCGCGCCCCCGGACCCGATCTGCCCCGGCACCACTTTGAATCCCTGGGTACCGTTTCGGAATATCGCTCCGGGGCCCCAGCCCTGGAAATTCCGGCCCTCTTGCGCCAGATGCAGGAAGATCCGGGGGCTGTCGCCTGGGCTCATCCCGATCTCGAACCTTTTCTGCGCCGCCACTATCAGCGCCTGACCCTGCCTCGCGAAATCCGTTTAACCTCCGAGAGCGGTGAAGCCACGACCGCTTTTTCCGTTCTGGCCACCGATTTCGACCGCCCCCGGCAGAAAGTCACCCTGCGCCCCTTATGGGCCGGCACCGATATGGCAAAAAACATTGCCGATCATTTAGCCATTTTCGCCGAAGAAGAACTTAACAACATCTTTTTTGTTCTCGATCTCGGCCAGAGCTGGCAGGCCGCTTTTTTTCCGGCGCTGACACAAAACGGTTTCACGCCGCGACTGCTGCTCCCCTACGGCGGCACCGGCGATCTTCTGGTCCTGCAGAAAACCGGGGTGCCGGCATGAGCCCGCTGGCCGTCCCGTTAGAAGAGCTGGTGCCGGAATATATCAAGCACTTTGCCGCCTACATTCCGAGCAAACCCGATGATGAGCTCAAAAAACTCTACGGCTGCGACCCGCTCTACAGACTTAACAACAACGAAAACCCACTCGGCCCACCCGCTGCCGCCCGGCCCATGCTCGAACATTTTCCCGCACCCCAGGCCGCAATCTACCCGAGCGGCGACGCCTACCACCTGCGCCAGGCCCTGGCCAAAAAATTCGATCTCAATCCGGATCAGTTTCTGGTCGGCAACGGCGCCAACGAGGTCATCGCCTTCGTCATCAAAGCCTTCTGCCAGGAGGGCGATAACATCGTCACCGCCGACAAAACCTTTGCCGTTTATGAATGGATTGCCGAATTTTCCGGTTTCAGGGCCCACCTGACCCCGCTTTCAAATTTTGCTTTCGATGCCGAGGCCATGCTCAAAGCCATCGACCAGCGCACTAAAATCATCTTTATCTGCAACCCCAATAATCCAACCGGCACCTACTGGAACCGGGACCAGCTGATCAACTTCATGGAACGGGTTGGCGGCCGCCGGATCGTCGTTATTGACGAAGCCTATTGTGAATTTGTCGAGCAGGAGGATTTTCCCGATGGTATGAAGCTGCTGCGGCAATACCCCAATCTCGTGGTGTTTCGCACCTTCTCCAAAATGTACGCCCTGGCCGGATTACGCATCGGCTATCTGGCCGGCTCGCGCGAAGTTGTCGACATCATCCGCCGCACCTGCGTCGTCTACTCGGTCAATACCCTGGCCCAGAGTGCGGCCCTCAACGCCTTAAACGATGAGCAACATCTTATCCGCACCCGCGACCACATCCGTGCCGAAAAAGCCCGGCTTCTCCCCTTACTGAAGCAGCTGGGACTTCAATATCAATCCGGCGAAGGCTGCTTTGTCATGATCAAATTGCCGATGAGCGATACCCTGGCCTATCGCAAATTCATGGCCAGAGGAATCATGATCCGTAGCATGACCGGCTTTCGCTTTCCCAACTGGATCCGCGTCAGCATCGGTTCAAGCCAAGC
>JAFGVI010000042.1 GCA_016938065.1 Deltaproteobacteria bacterium
CGCTGTTGATGGCCGCGGCATAATCTTGCAGGTGGGTCCGATTGGTGGCCCCGACTTCACGCAGGCGCGCCCCGCCCTGAACCACAATTTCAGGAATCCGAAAAGCGCCGCCGATCTCGACGAGTTCGCCCCGGGAAACCACCACCTCGCGACCGCAAGCCAGAGCCGAGAGCGCCAGGAGCACGGCCCCGGCATTATTATTGACGACCATCGCCGCTTCGGCCCCGCTCAAACGACAGAGCAGAGCTTCAACATTGGCATAGCGAATACTGCGGGAGCCGCTGCCCAGATCGTATTCGAGATTGGAGTAGCCCCTGGCAACCGCCCCAATCTGCTTAAGCGCGGCCTCCGGCAGAGGTGAACGCCCGAGATTTGTATGAATAACCACCCCGGTCGCATTGATCACCGGTTTTAAAAGAGGGGCCAGATAATCTTCCAGCCCCCTCTCGACGGCAGCCCAGAAGTCGACGTCCGCAAAGACCTCACTGACGGAGAGATGCTCTTGCAGCACCCGCTCTTTAACAATTTTAAGCTCGGCCCGAAGCTGGTCGCCCACTAAGCCCCGGGGAAAACGAGGCACAAGGCCGCGCCGTGCCGCTTCATGCAGCAGTTCGTCAATCGCAGGCAGCGCCGCCAGTCGAAGCTGCAGTTCAGATCTGGCGGATTGAGTTTGGGATGCTTCTGTTTTTATCGGCATAGGCTTTTTCAATCCCCACTTTTCAGCTGGTTCCGGCAGATATCGCGAAAATTATTGACCCCGATAAAGAATTCACGCATCATAATGACCCAGTAATAGTAACCTTTGCGGGTCAATGACAACCGGTTGCCATCTTCCTGCAACGCCCCTAATCCCTTAAAAAGCAGTAACTCTTTCCAGAGCGCCTCGGCAAAGAAGTTACCATAACGCCGCCGGATTGCGGCCATGTCGATACTTGTTCCAAAAAGTTTGATCATAAAATCGTAGCGCATTCGCTCAAACAGGGAAAATTCCTTCGAGAAAGCGACGGCCGGCTGATCCTTTTCCAGTTTTTCGCAATAGGTCTCGACGGAAAAGGTATTGGCCATAATTTTGCCGTTGAGATAACTGAAAGAGCCGCTGCCGACCCCCAGATACTCATCATAATCAACGATATATTCATCAATCATCGCCTGCTGACGGGAGAAACACCAGGCCGAACCCGGTCGGTAATCATTCTCCAGCTGCCTGAAAATTTCTTCATAGTAGAGTTTTTCACGGCGATAATCGACCTTGCCCAGGGTTTTGCGAATGATTTTTTCGGTGGCGGTCGAAACCATTAAAGGATAAAAGGTCACCTGATCGGCGGGCATGCCCTTGATGATTTCCAGATCGCGCTGCAGGGACTCAAGCGACTGCGAGGGAAAATTAAAGATCATATCAACATTGAGTGTGTCAAATGACCCCGTATAATGCTTGATATTAGCTGCGATCTCGGCCCCGCTCCCATATTTGTGATAACGCTCCATCGCTTTGAGCAGCTCATCATCAAAACTCTGCACCCCCACCGAAAGGCGATTGACCCCGGCCTGCTGCAGGATGGTAACTATCGGATCGGTTAAATGATTGGGATTGGTTTCGACCGAAATTTCGCGCACCGGAAAACTTTCCCGGATAAGCACCAGGGTCTGCGCCAGCTCTTCCGGCAGAACCGTAGGGGTGCCGCCGCCGACATAGACCCCGGTGCAACGGAAATTACGTTCTCGATAAAGTTTGATCTCGCGCCGTAGAGCGGCAAAATAACGCCGGGCCCGCTCCTCCTGAAACTTGTAGCGGTTAAAGGAACAGTAGGGACACAGCTCTTCACAGAAAGGGATGTGGACGTAGAGCAGATACTCCCGCTCCGCCTTGCCGTGCGGCAGATCAGGCATCGTCACGTCGGCAAACGTCAGATAACGCTGATTCTGATAACGGAGAAATTTTGTCATGAATGTTTCTACAAGCATTGGTCCATCCTTAAGCTGCCCACCGGAAAAGAGAAGGTAGGGAATTCGAAGTTGAAAGAGCCCTTGGGATATAGCAATTAGGCGCAAACATGTCCACCAAAATCAGGGGCCGCCATTCTTCAGCCACCATAAGACCCCTGAAAGGGTCAGAGGGCCAAAGCGTAAACATCAAGGTTAAAACAACGATTTTAGTTTGACATGACAGAAAAAATTGTTTATGAAGGCCCCAGCCTTTTGCGAAACGGAAAAGGACATAAAAGAGCTCGTCCCCCGAGTTGTCATGGGGTTTATTCATGCCCGTTGCCAAGGAGTAGCTGATGCCGGTTATCACAATTTCCAAAGAGTTTGCTTCAGGAGGCCTGGAGATAGCAAAACGCCTGGCCCAGAAACTTAACTATGATTACCTTGACAAAGAAATTGTCGAACAGGTGGCGAGCCAGGCCCGGGTGTCGCATCAGGAAGTCATGGACTTTGAAGAAGAGGGCCATATCAATGTCAGGGCCTACCTCTCACGGATTATCGACCTCGATATCTTCAAAAAAAACAACAAACATGATGAACAAGAGATAGAAACCACCTATGACGAGCGGGACAAGATTCCTTACTCTTTCGATACCCAGGGATGGATCGACAGCGACATCTACCGCGATATGATCTGCAAGGTTATCTCGGAGCTGGGTCAACGGCCCAATGTCATGATTGTCGGCCGAGGCGGTCAGTGCATTCTGCGGGAACAGGCCGGGGTGATCAATATCCGGATAATCGCGAGTATGACGGATCGTATCGCCCGACTGCAGATTGAAAAACCGAATCTGTCTGAGGCCCAGGCCCAGAAACAGATCGAAGCGATGGACAAAAAGAGTCGCGAATATATCAGGTTCTATTTCAAAGAGGACTGGAATGACGCCAGACTCTATGATGTGACCATCAACACCAGCCGTCTCAGCGACGACCGGGCCGTAAAATGGCTGGCCGGACTCTGCGCCTAAAGCTTTAACTATTTAAAATATATAATCCCGTCGAACCTGCAAAACGGTTGCAGCTCGACACCGCTTGGATCTTCTCAAGAGCGAAGACTGAGACGGCCGGACTTGATTCCTTAATGCAGCTGTGTACTGACCGGCCTGGCCGTTTACTGTGCAGTTACAAGCCCGCCTCTCTTATCGAGGCGGGCTTTTTTATTGCAATCTCTTCTGTTTCAAGAGAGGAATTATCTGATGACAAAAACAGTCAGTACGACCAGTCTGCTCGAAATGAAGCGAAAAGGTGAGAAAATCACCATGGTCACCGCGTACGACTACCCTTTTGCCCGCCTTCTCGACCAGAGCCGAATCGACACAATTCTGGTCGGTGATTCAGTCGGGGTGGTAGTCGCCGGCTACAAAGACACCCTGCCGGTCACTGTTGATGAGATGATCTATCACGGCCGCGCCGTGGTTCGCGGCAGCGAGCGGGCACTGGTGATCGTCGACCTGCCCTTCATGAGTTATCAGGTAAGTATCGCCGATGCCAAGTTTCAGGCCGGCCGCATCATGAAGGAGACCGGGGCCGGCGCCGTCAAACTCGAAGGCGGCATCACTATGCAGGAGACTATTAAAGCCCTGGTCGATATCGGCATTCCGGTCTGCGCCCATATCGGCCTGACCCCGCAGGCCGTCAATCAGCTTGGCGGTTTTAAAGTTCAGCGCGAAAAAGAGCGCCTCATGCAAGATGCCCAGGCGGTTGCTGAAGCCGGTGCTTTTGCTGTAGTTATCGAATGTGTGCCCGCAGAGATCGCCACCGAGATCAGTCAGTCGCTGACAATTCCGACAATCGGCATCGGGGCCGGGCCCGGCTGCGACGGCCAGGTGCTGGTAATGCACGACATGCTGACCCTCTTTGACCGTTTTCGCCCCTCTTTTGTCAAGCAGTATGCCGATCTGGGCCGGGAAACCAGAAAAGCCCTGGAAAACTACAGCCGTGAAGTAAAAGATGGCAGTTTCCCCGGGCCCGAACATTCATTCAGCTAGACCATCGACCACAAACTTTTCAGCCCTGGGATTAAACATAAATCATGCAAAAGATAGAAAACTGCCAGGAGATTCAGGCTCTGGCCCTGGCCCAGCGGCGCGCCGGTAAAAGCATTGCCCTGGTGCCGACCATGGGTTTTCTGCACGACGGCCACTTGGAACTGATGCGGCAGGCGCGAAAGCTTGCTGATCTGGTTATAGTCTCAATCTTTGTTAATCCGATTCAGTTTGGGCCCAACGAAGATCTGGACCGCTACCCGCGGGATCTGGAGGGCGATCTCAAAAAATGCGAAGCAGTCGGAGTGGATCTCGTTTTTACCCCGACCCCTCAATCCCTCTACCCCGATTTTTTCCAGACCGCAGTTACGGTTACAGAGATTACCAAGGGACTTTGCGGCGCCGGGCGCCCGAGCCACTTTCAGGGGGTTACCACCGTCGTCAGCAAACTTTTCAATCTGACCCTGCCGGATACGGCCTTCTTTGGAGAAAAAGATTTTCAGCAGCTGGCGGTCATTCGCCGAATGGTTACAGATCTTAATTTCCCCATTAAAATTATCGGCGTACCGATTGTCCGGGAGAAAGACGGCCTTGCCATGAGTTCACGCAATGCCTATCTTCCCGGCAAAGAACGGCAGGAGGCCGCTGCCATCTTCGCCGCGCTTTCTCAGGCCGGCTCGCTTTACCGGGAGGGTTGCAGGGAGAGCGAAAAACTCTGTCAGATTGTGCTTGAACAACTTGAAGAAAAGATAAAAAGCCCTTTCCGGGTTGAATACATCAAACTCTGCGAGACCTTAAACCTTACTGAAATAAACGGACTGGTCAAACAGCCGGCAGTGCTCCTGATCGCCGTCCATCTCGCCGGCACCCGTCTGATTGACAACCTGCAACTATAACATCAGGGCTAAGGTTCGAATTAACTATTCAAAACTTGACCTTTACCCTGAAAAACCAAGGAAGAGAGCCATGCTTTTAAATATGTTCAAAGGAAAACTCCATCGGGCCACGGTAACCGATGCCAACCTCTCCTATGAGGGCAGCATCACCATTGACAAGACCCTGCTTGAGGCTTCCGGCATTCTGCCCTATGAGCAGGTTCATATCTACAACCTGACCAACGGGGCCCGCTTTACGACCTACGTCATTGAAGGTGATTATGACAGCGGGGAAATCTGCATCAACGGCGCTGCCGCGAGACTGGCGCGCAAGGGTGATATGGTAATTATTGCTGCCTACGTCATGATGAGCCCGGAAGAGGCGGCAAATTTTTTCCCGAAAAACATCCTGGTTGACTCCGGCAACCGGATCGTCAGTCAAACCGTAAAATAAAAACTTTTCCGGCGACTGCACCGCCGGCATTAAGATCTCAATAAAAAAGCCCCGATCATATAGTCATCTTGCAACTATATGATCGGGGCTTTTTAAATTCCAGAAATATCCGCCTACTGCATACCGAAACGTCTCTTTTTGGCCTGACGCTTTAAAGCTTCCGCATGTTTCTTCTTTTTACGGACACTGGGTTTTTCGTAGTGCCGTCTTTTTTTCAGTTCGCGAAACAGACCCGACTTGTTGAGTTTGTTCTTGAGAATTTTAATCGCCTTTTCGACATCATTGTCGATTACCTTGATTTCCATCTAGATCCCTTCTTTCCCAATAATATTAAAATCTTATATCCCTAAGCGGGGTTTTATAGAAACTTAGATCATGCAGACGCACTTTCACCGTCTAAATATAAGCCGGGTCGCGAGGCTGAAGGGGGTATATATTGCTTCAAGCCGAATATGTCAATAAGTTTTTACCATAACAACGCTGTAAAATCTCGTCCGGGGAAAAATCAAGGCAAGCAAAAATCTTTTTTTCAACCGCCAGGGTCAGACCTTCGAGTTCATCCATAGGCGTCAATGACGCCGAATTGACGCCATAGCGACGCCTCAGATCAAGCATTCGTTCTTTAACTGAAACTATCTCATCATGGCGCACCCGTTTGTCGGCATAGTAGATAATCTCTTTGGCGACGATGGGCCCGTCAAGATCAGTCTCAAGCCGCACATGATTACGCACAATTTCAGCGATTTCGACATAGCCTTGAGCCGCCAGCCACTCGGCCCCGAGCCCGGCATGATCACGACCATTTTCAATCGAAGCCATCTTGGCAATATCATGCAGAAGAGCCGCGCTCAAAAGAAGATCCCGCGCTAAATCGACACCCGCCACCGCCAGCCCCTCACCCAGGCAGAGACTGATCCTGGCCACCTGCCGGCTGTGCAGAACAATATGCTCCGGTACAGCGTATCGCTCAAGAAGCTTACAGCAGGTGTTATAGGATGGAATATTCATTAAACCTTAAGCTCAGACCTTCACTACTATTAGAGCTTCCCGGTTATGGCTCCTCTGACGACAAATCATAGTTCGAATATCCCACCCTCACTCATCATCAATATTTCCGCAGCTGCGTAAAGGTTGCAGGGCCCTCGAGAACTATACCTTCGACAATTACGGTGCCGGCGGTGATGGTCAGAGTGCCGCTGACCGAGGTCTGCTCACCCTGGTTACTGCTGAAATCACTGTTCCAGCCGCCGGAAAGGGTAAAGAGAAGATCATTTTCGAGATAGAGGTTCTCAATGAAGAAATCATCCCGCACCCTGATTTCACCGGCATCCCAGGCCGTAGCATAGCCATAGCCTGCGCAGATGGTCTGATAACAGGCCGGGCGACCATCACAATCGCCGTTGCCGCTGACAAAGACAATGCCGCACTCTTCATCATCAAAACCATCCTGATCATTATCCTTGCCGTCACAGATCTCAAAGGCGCCGGGATAGACCGTATTGTCATTGTCATCCGCATCAAAAACCACGGCAATCAGTTCGGATGCAAGCAGATAACCCTGAGGCCGTTGACAGGAGTCGGTATCAGTGTCGGCGGAGGGGTAACCATCGCCATCGGCATCGCGGTACCAGATCTGGCCGGGATGTTCATCGGCATTGTTGTCGTTGCAGTCTGAGCTGTTCTCAACATAGCCTGCAGGCTGCGTGCACGATTGTTGTGAAAATGTCGGATCACCATAACCATCACCATCACTGTCGCGATACCAGGTGTCGCCGGCGCCATCATCTATGGCGCCGTTCTGATCGTTATCCTTGCCG
>JAFGVI010000043.1 GCA_016938065.1 Deltaproteobacteria bacterium
CGGAACCCAGTGGGGGGATGAGGGCAAAGGTAAAATCGTCGATCTGCTGACGGAGTGGGCCGAAGTTGTGGTCCGTTTTCAGGGTGGTAACAATGCCGGGCATACGTTGGTGATCGAAGGGCAGCGTTACGCTCTGCATCTGATTCCTTCCGGGATTATGCGGCCTGGTAAAACCTGCGTGATCGGCAGCGGCGTGGTCGTTGATCTCAAAATTCTGCTCGAAGAGATCAGAATTTTAAATGCCAAAAGTGGTCGTGATGTTCTCTCGCAGCTGGTCTTGAGCGATGAAGCCCATGTGATTCTGGAAAGCCACCGCCGCCTGGATCAGGCCCGGGAACGCCAGCGTGGCGCAGGTAAAATCGGCACCACCGGCCGCGGTATCGGCCCGGCTTATGAGAGTAAGATGGCGCGCTGGGGATTACGCCTGGGTGATCTGCTGGCCCCGGATGAGGTGCTGCGGGCCCGGCTTGGCGTGCTCCTTGAACAGCATAACCGCCAGCTTGAGAAAATTTACGGTGAGGAGCCGCTCCTGCTGGAGCCGATCTTGGCAGAGCTGAAAGCTGCTGGCCGGATTGTTGGCCCGGCGATCAAAAGGGTACCTTACGAGCTGGCCCGTTCTCTTGAAAAAGGGGAATCGATTCTTTTCGAAGGGGCTCAGGGGACTCTGCTCGATATCGATCACGGCACCTATCCTTTCGTCACCTCATCATCAACCATGGCGGCCAATGCCTGCGCTTCCGCCGGGGTCGGGGTGACTGCGATCAACGCCGTTGTCGGTGTCGTCAAAGCCTACACCACTCGGGTCGGCAGCGGTCCGTTTCCGGTGGAACTTGAGGATCAGGTCGGTGAACATTTGAGTGTCTGCGGCGGTGAAGTCGGAACCACCACCGGCCGGCCGCGGCGCTGCGGCTGGCTCGATATGGTGGCCCTGCGCTATGCCGTTCTGCTCAATGGTCTAAGCAGTATTGCCTTGACCAAACTTGATGTACTTTCCGGCCTTGAGACCATCAAGGTCTGTGAAGCCTATCGTCTGCGCGGAGAGGTGATCGACTATTTCCCCTCCTCTATTGAAGATCTTGCTGTCTGCGAGCCGGTTCTGGTTGAGTTTGAAGGGTGGAATGAAGATATTTCAAAGATCCTTGACTACGACCTGCTGCCGGAAAATGCCAGAAAATATATCTCCTATATTGAAGAAAAACTGGGCATCAAAGCGATGCTGGTTTCGGTCGGACCCGATCGCGCACAGACCATAATTCGGCATAATCCGTTTCTTTGATACCTCACAGGGATACCTCACAGGTTTGTCTAATGTTTAAACCGGTTCTGCAGGATGGTCATAATCGACGGGTAAGCTATGTCCGGATCTCGGTTACGGATCGTTGTAATTTACGCTGCAGCTACTGTTCCGATCCCTCTTTTTCTTTTCGCGATCGGGCAGAAATCTTAAGTTACGAAGAGATCATTCAGCTGGTTCGGGTATTGGCGACCTTGGGGGTGGACAAGGTTCGCCTGACCGGGGGTGAGCCCCTGGTGCGCCGCCATCTTGATTCACTGATTACCCGGATCGGAGAGATTGCCGGCATTAGCGATATCAGTCTGACGACCAACGGCGTGCTTCTGGAAAACCTTGCCCACTCCCTCTGGCATGCCGGCCTGCGGCGGATAAACATCAGTCTCGATACCCTTGATCGGCAGAAATTTGTCCGGATTACTGGGCGGGACTACTTTGACCGGGTCCGGGCCGGGATTGAAACGGCCTTGGCGGTAGGCTTCAGCCCGGTTAAAATCAACGCCGTGGTCATGCGCGGGGTCAATGATGATGAACTGCTCGATTTTGCCCGGTTGACCCTGAAATATCCTCTGCATATCCGTTTCATTGAATATATGCCGATCGGCAGAGCTTCGACCTGGAGCGGGGCCGAGGTGGTGACTGAGGCCGAAATGCTGGAACGGATTGCGGCCGGTCTGGGCAGGCTGGAACCGGTTGCTGCCGCCTCAAGTGGTCCGGCCCGTCTCTATCGGATAGCAGGGGCGCCGGGACGGATCGGGGTGATTGCGGCCATGAGCAACCATTTCTGTGCAACCTGCAACCGGATTCGGGTAACGGCTGATGGTCGTCTGCGGCCCTGTCTACTCTCCGATAATGAATTCGACCTGAAAGGGGTTCTGCATGGCGGCGGTGATTTTGCGAAGATTGCAGCGCTTGTCCGGCAGGCTGTGGCCGGGAAGTCGGCGGCGCATGAAATGGCCTGTAATGCCGAACGGAAATGTGCTCGGATGATGTCGACAATCGGTGGTTGAAATGCTTAAGTTAAGTCATCTTGATGGGCGCGGGCAGGCGGTCATGGTTGATGTCGGCGGCAAGCCGGTAACGCATCGATATGCCCGGGCCTGGGGGCGCCTCTCGCTGGCCCCGGCCACCCTGCGGAAGATAACCTCGCAGCAGATGGCCAAAGGTGATGTCTTTGGCGCCGCTCGTCTGGCCGGGATTATGGCGGCCAAAAGAACCGGGGAGCTGATTCCTCTCTGTCATCCGCTGCCCCTTTCCTATGTCGGGGTTGAACTGGTTCCCCTCTTTTCCCAGTCTGCTGTTGTGATTGTCGCCGAAGCCGCCCTGGCCGGGCAGACAGGGATTGAGATGGAGGCCTTGACGGCTGTGACCATGGCCGGGCTGACAGTCTATGATATGTGTAAAGCGATTGATAAATCGATGAGTCTGAGCGCAGTTGCCCTGCTGGAAAAAAAGGGGGGACGCAGCGGCCACTATATCGCCGCGGAGTGTTCCCGCTTGCTGGCGGAGGTCGATAGAACTGAGCTTGACAGTGAGAGTCTGGTTTTCTGGCGCGGCGGGGCCCGGGGCGAGCTTGAATTTCATCTGGAGAAGGCCAATGGCCCGCTGCTGGCCCGGGCTGCCGGGGGAGCAGATCTGCTTTCCCTGGAGAAGTGTTCAGCGGCCGATAAAGTGGTGGTGCTCGGAAGCTGCCTGCTGCGGGCGGAGTCGGGGACGGCGGCCGGCAATCCTGAGCGCGGCTGTCTGCAGGTTGTCAAGCCGGGAGTTGTTGATGCCGAGGCCCTTTTTGCCGTGCTGGGCTGAAAGGTCAGTTTCATCAGGAAGAGGAGGTTTCTGTGAGCAGGAAAAGGGATGAAACTTTTGATATACTCTTCTCCATGAAAAACAAGATGGATCGTTTTTTTTCCGGGGCTGAGTCGGGGCCAGTCTCTTTCACGCAGCAGCCGGTTCTGCACTGGTCGCCATCCGTCGACCTTTTTGATTGCGGAGATGAGTATCGGCTTATGGTCGAGGTGCCGGGAATCGAGAAGGAGGAGATTGATCTGGCTGTCTACGCCGACAAGGTGGTCATCAAAGGTTCCCGAGATGATGATTACGACGTTGGCGGCGTGCATGCAGTGCTCTGTATGGAGAGGGTCTGCGGTCGTTTTGAGCGGGTTATCCTGCTGCCCGATCCGGTCGATGCGGAACGGGTCAGAGCGGTGCTGAAAAATGGAGTTCTGACGGTTTTACTGACCAAGCAGCTTGTCGAAGTCGGCAAGAAAAGCATTGTCATAAAATAACTTTCCGGCATGTCCTCTTATTCCGCCTTTATTCAGACCCCTGCAAAAGTCAATCTCGGCCTTAAAATTGTCTGTCGGCGTGCTGACGGCTACCACGACATCCATACCGTAATGGAGCCGATAACCCTGGCCGATTCTCTCTACTGTGAATTTACCGAGGGTCGGCGTAACCGTTTTGTGATGCAGTGTCCGCAGCTTGCGAATCTGGATCCCGCTGATAATCTGGTGGTCAGAGCTGCACGCCTGATCTTCGGAATGGCGCAAGAACAAGGTTGCCGGCTGAGTGGGAGCTGGAATTTTTTTCTGGATAAAAAAATTCCTTTCGGGGCCGGACTGGGCGGCGGAAGCAGCAACGCGGCCGGGGTTGTCAGGTTGTTTGACAAATTTTATGGACTGCACCTGAGCTCTGCGGATCTTTGTCGGGCGGCTGCGGCAATCGGTGCCGATGTCCCTTTTTTTATCAACCCTGAACTCTCCCTGGTTGAAGGCATAGGTGACCGGATTACACCGCTGGGGCGTGCCCGTCCGCGTTATTATCTGCTTGTCAAACCCCCTTTTCCCATCAATACGGCCTGGGCCTATGCGGCGCTTCAGGCAGGAGAGGCTCGTTGTCCGGTAGAATATGATTGCGAGCAGTTTAAAGCCGGCGCAATCGCTGACGGCTATGCGCTGGAGAATGATTTTGAAGCTGCCGTAATGACTCACCATCCTCTGCTGGCCGAGTTGAAGCAGTGGCTCTTGCGCCAGAGCGGCGTCCTTGGCGCCCTGATGAGCGGCAGCGGCTCGGTGGTTTATGCCGTTTTTGCCGATTTGCCGGCGGCGATTGAGGCTGAAACTGCCGCCCGTCGACAATTTGCCGGGCTCGGCTGCCGTTTTTTTCTGGCGCGAAACCTGATTACTTTTACTTGAGCCGGTGTCTGTTTGCGGAAAAATAAAACAAGATCGACTTCATAACATGCTTGACTTGTGCCGCCTTTTTCTATATTAGGGGCGGGTCTTTTTACAGAGCCTTTTTGTAGGGGTGTCGTCAAGCGGCAAGACACAGGCTTTTGATGCCTGCATTCGTAGGTTCGAATCCTACCGCCCCTGCCAGCTTTGACGTCTGGTTGCTCTTCCGGCATGGGTAGACAATATATTTTATTCAATATTGGCGTAACATTATTATGGAACGACTGAAAATTTTCGGCGGTAACTCCAATCCGTTGCTGACCAATGCGCTGTGTAATGACCTGTGTGAGCCTCTGAGTAAAGGGGTCGTCAAGCGCTTCAGCGACGGCGAGATTATGGTCGAACTGCATGAGAGCATGCGCGGTATGCATGTCTTTGTGATTCAGTCGACCTCAGATCCGGTTAACGCCAATCTGATGGAACTGCTGATCATTATTGATGCTTTAAAGCGGGCCTCGGCGGCTGAGATTACCGCGGTGATTCCCTATTACGGCTACGCCCGGCAGGATCGCAAGGTGGCGCCCCGGGCTCCGATTACGGCCAAACTGGTAGCTGATCTGCTGACGGTTGCCGGAGCCCAGCGGGTATTGACGGTCGATCTGCATGCGGGCCAGATTCAGGGCTTTTTTGATATTCCGGTGGATCATCTTTATGCTTCACCGGTGCTTCTCGACTACGTTAAAAATCATCTCAAAGGTGATCTGGTCGTCGTTTCGCCGGATGCCGGCGGGGTTGAGCGGGCCCGTTCCTTCGCCAAAAAGCTGAAGCTTTCGCTGGCGATTATTGACAAGCGCCGAAGCGGCCCCAACGTCATGGAAGTTATGAACGTAATCGGCGAGATTGAGGGCAAGACGGCGATTCTGCTCGATGATATGATTGATACTGCGGGAACCCTGACCCAGGCGGCAGATGCTCTGGTCGAAAAAGGAGCGGCTGCAGTCTACGGGCTGGCAACGCACGGTGTTCTTTCCGGTCCGGCGATTGAGCGGATTCAGAAGTCACGACTCGAAAAGGTGATCATCACGGACACGATTCCTCCTAATGATCGGACCAAAGCCTGTGAAAAAATTGAGGTTCTTTCGGTTTCTTCACTGCTGGCCGACGCCATAAAAAGAATCTATTTCGGTGATTCTGTGAGTGCTTTATTTGGCTAGAGTCTGGCGAAAATTTTGCGTTCCAGTCACGGTTTACAATTAAGAGCCTTGCTTTTATTAATAATTCAGTTGTGTGAAATATCGGTGCGCCGATATTCTTTATTGTGCTAAGGAGGATACAAAGGTTATGGCAATTGCGGAATTAGCAGTTGAAACAAGAACACAAAGCGGTAAGGGTGTTGCCCGTAGATTACGGAGCAAAGGTAAGGTGCCGGCCGTCCGCTATGGCAGAGAGTGCCCGGTAACCCATTATACCGTTGATCGCAACGCTCTCGATCGACTTTTAAGCAGCGGCAGTTCATCACTGGTGGCCCTGGCAGTGGATGGCGCCGCAGTGAGTGATGAGCTCCTGTCAATCGTCAAGGATATTCAGCATGATCCTGTAAGCGGCAAGATTATTCATGCCGATTTTTACGGAGTGCGTTACGGTGAACTGCTGCACGTCGAAGTTCCGCTGGTTTTTGTCGGCAAGGCGATCGGTGTGGCCGAAGGCGGCCTGCTGCAGCCGGCTCGGCGCGAGCTTGAAATAAAATGTCTCCCTCGTAAGATACCTGAGCATATTGAGGTCGATGTGACCTCCTTGGGTATGGGTGAGTCGATTCATGTCAAGGATCTTAAAGTCGAAGGGGTTGAGTTTGTCTGTACGACAAACTTCACGATTGTTTCGGTGCAGAATGTTGCCGGTGGGGCCCTGGAATCCAGCGAAGAAGAGGAAGCTAAAGCATAATAAATCGCACAGATTCGTTTGCCGGGCCGGGCCTGGCGCCCGCTAGAGACTGTTTGATTGTGGGTTTGGGCAACCCCGGTCCGCGGTATAATTTAACTCGACATAATTTAGGTTTTTTACTGCTTGACGCTCTGCAGGGGTCGTCAGCGGCATTCACTCCGTTTGTCTGGCGGCATGATTGTCGGGCTGAAATAAGTTTCGGCCGGTTGGAAGAGAAAACAGTCTTTCTGGTTAAACCGCAAACCTTCATGAATCTCAGTGGCGCCGCGGTTCAGGCCGTAGTCGAGTCAGGTTTATGTTCGGCCGTACCGGAGCGGATGATTGTGGTGCACGATGACCTTGATCTTGCGCTGGGGCGCATCAAACTGAAAAAAAGCGGCGGAGACGGCGGGCACAATGGGCTCAAGTCAATTATCGAATCCCTCGGCCGGGCTGATTTTGTTCGCTTGAGACTGGGCATTGGCTCTGCCTTGCGTCGCCGGGATACGATAGATTATGTTCTCTCAGATTTCAGCGAGGAAGAATTACCACTGCTTTCTGAAGTTCTTAAACAGGGCGTACACGCCCTTCGGCTGATGCTCACAGACGGCGTGGAGCAGGCCATGAATCAGGTCAACCGGCGGGCAGCCGGCTGACCTGAGCAACGATACTTTGCAATAGTATGCAGTATTTTTTATAGTTGGTATTTAAAGTTTAACGCTAACCAAAAACGCTTTACCAAAAAAGGAGGGAATGTATGGAAAGTTACACTATGTATGCACCTATTTTGGGGGTAATCGGCCTCCTCTTCGCCGGGGTGCTCTACTCGTATATCGTTAAACAGAGTAGCGGTAACGAGAAGATGAAGAGTCTTGCCGATGCGATTCATTCCGGGGCCATGGCTTTTCTGAAGCGGGAGTACAAGGTTCTGGCGGTTTTCGTCATCGTCGTTTTTGCTTTACTCTACGGTTTTCTGGGTGAGCAGACCGCGTATGCTTTTCTCGGCGGTGCTATCTGTTCGATTCTGGCCGGCTATTTCGGTATGGTTGCCGCGACCCGGGCTAATGTCCGGACCTCTGCTGCCGCGAATGAATCGGGCCAGGCCAAAGCCTTGAGCGTCGCCTTCAGTGGTGGGGCGGTAATGGGAATGTCGGTTGCTTCCCTGGGTCTTATCGGGGTTGGTATCCTCTTTTACCTTTATGGCGGTTCTCCTGAGACTTCAACCTATATCAGCGGTTTCGCTATGGGCGCCAGTTCAATCGCGCTATTTGCCCGTATCGGCGGCGGTATCTATACTAAAGCTGCCGACGTCGGGGCTGACCTGGTTGGTAAGGTTGAAGCCGGCATTCCAGAAGATGATCCGCGCAATCCGGCGACAATTGCTGATAACGTCGGTGATAACGTCGGCGATATTGCCGGTATGGGAGCTGATATTTTTGAGTCCTATGTCGGTTCGGTAATTGCGACTATCGCCATTGCCGCCACGGCTACCGGCGCGCTTTATGATTCCTCCCGTTACACTTTAATGTCCTTTCCCCTGATTGTCGTCATGATCGGTATCATCAGTTCCATGATCGGTATCCTCTCCATGAAGATTCTGGAAAAATATAATCCGGCTGATGCTCTGCGCTACTGCACATTCGTCGGCGCCGGTGCCCTTTTGATCGGGGCTTACTGGGCGGGCAAATACATGGGTCTGCCGGTCGGTGTTTTCTGGGCTCTGACCTTCGGTTGTGCCTGTGGTATCCTGATCGGCCTGGTAACCGAATACTATACGGCTGCCGGCCCGATCGTCAGAATTGCTGAAGCCAGCAAAACCGGTCCCGGCACCAACATCATCACCGGTCTTGCCGTGGGTATGGAAAGTTGCGCTCTTCCCGTACTTCTGATCTGTGCTGCCATTTTCGGCGGCTACAAGTTTATCGGTCTCTATGGTATCGGTATTGCCGCTGTCGGTATGCTGGCTACGGTCGGTGTCACCATGTCGGTTGATGCTTACGGTCCGATCGCCGATAACGCCGGCGGTATTTCGGAAATGTGCGGTCTGGGTGAAGAAACCCGCAAAATCACTGACAGTCTCGATGCTCTTGGTAATACTACTGCTGCCATCGGTAAAGGCTTTGCTATCGGTTCGGCGGCTCTTACCGCTCTGGCTCTGTTCTCCGCTTACAGTTCCGCAGTCGGCCTTCAGGTCATCAATCTGACCAATCCGATGGTTGTTATCGGTCTCTTTATCGGCGGTATCATTCCGTTCATGTGCGGCGCCATGACCATGTCATCAGTTGGTAAGGCAGCCTATGCCATGGTTGAGGAAGTGCGTCGTCAGTTCCGCGAAATCCCGGGAATCATGGAAGGAACCGGTCGGCCGGAGTATGAGAAATGTATTGATATCAGTACTGCCGCTTCCTTGAAAGAGATGGTTGTTCCCAGTCTGATGGCGGTCATTTCTCCCATCGCGGTCGGTTATTTTCTCGGTGCTGAAGCTTTGGGCGGTATGCTGGCTGGAGCTACGCTGACCGGTGTTTTCATGGCACTGTTTATGGCGAATGCCGGTGGTGCCTGGGATAACGCTAAAAAGTTCATTGAGCAGGGTAATTGCGGTGGTAAAGGTTCCGAAGCCCATAAAGCTGCGGTTACCGGTGATACGGTTGGCGATCCTTTCAAAGATACATCCGGTCCGGCCATGAACATCCTGATCAAATTGATGTCCATCGTCTCGTTGGTTATTGCTCCTCTGTTGATGAAGATGTAAGACAGCAGGGTTTGTTGATTACAGACCAATGGCCAGCGCTCATAAGGCGCTGGCCTTTTTACGTCTTGACAAAAATAGCGTTTGTTAGTTAGGTAGATCGTAAAGGTTTTATATTAAGTAATAATTGATTGTGGAGTCTGATTATGTCCGGTCATAATAAGTGGAGCAGTATTAAACATAAGAAAGGTGCTGCTGATGCTAAAAGAGGAAAAATCTTTACCAAAATAATTAAGGAAATTATCGTTGCTGCTCGCAGCGGCGGCGGCGATCCTGAAATGAACCCACGTTTGCGTACCGCTGTTGCGGCCGCCAAAGCCGCCAATATGCCGAAAGATAATATCGAGAGGGCTGTAAAGAAGGGCACCGGTGATCTTGACGGGGTCAGTTATGAAGAGTTCTCTTATGAAGGTTATGGTCCTGGCGGAGCCGCGGTTCTCCTCGACATATTGACCGACAACAAAAACCGGGCAGCGGCGGATGTGCGGCACATTTTCACCAAATGTAACGGTAACCTTGGTGAAAACGGTTGTGTCTCCTGGATGTTTGAAACTAAAGGGGTGATAGTCTGCGAACGCGATAAAGTCGATGCCGAGCACCTTTTTGAACTGGCGCTGGAGGCCGGAGCTGACGATGTTATCGATGAAGCCGGAGAAGAGACGATAGAAGTGCATACCGCACCTGAAGCTTTCGAGGCTGTGCGCCAGGCTCTCGAGGATGCCGGTATTGCGATGGTTTCCGCGGCAGTCGATAAGATTCCTTCAAATACGGTCTCTCTCGAAGGTAAAGCTGCTGAACAGATGCTGCGTTTAATGGATCACCTTGAAGATTGCGACGACATTCAGAAAATATACTCAAATTTTGATATTGATGATGCTTTACTCGAAGAGCTGCAGGGTTAGATGCTGGTGTTAGGGGTTGACCCTGGTAGTGCGGTGACGGGTTATGGCCTGGTCGAAAATGTTGCAGGTCAGTTGCGCTATCGTCACGATGAGCAGCTGAAACTGCCGGCTAAAGCCGATCCTGGAGCCAAGCTCGCATTGCTCTTTGATCATACGACTGCGTTGCTGCAGCAGTACAAACCCGACCAGCTTGCGGTCGAGGGGGTTTTTTACGGTGTTAATGTGAAAAGTATGTTGACTCTGGGCCAGGCTCGCGGTGCCGTTATGGTGGCCGGAGCGAAATTCGGCATCTCCATGAATGAATATCCTCCGGCTCTGGTGAAGCAGGCTGTGGTCGGTTATGGCAAGGCAACCAAGGATCAGATTCAGCATATGGTGAAACTGTTATTGAAGGTTCCCGAGATAAGCGGTGAACATGCAGCCGATGCCCTGGCGATTGCGATTTGTCACCATCATCAGGTGCGTTTGCAGGGGTGGCAGCGAGGATGATCGGTCGAGTCCGCGGGGCCCTGATATATAAGGGAATTGATGAGGTTATGGTAGAAGCGGGCGGAGTTGGCTATCGTCTGTCTATCTCCGCGACCACCAGCCGCCAGCTGCCGCCGCTGCATGATGAGGTGGTTTTGTGGGTCACGACAAAACTCCGGGAAGACGCGATTCAGTTATACGGTTTTTTTGAGCGTCGAGAGCAGAATATGTTTTTGCGTCTGCTCAAAGTCAACGGGGTTGGTCCCAAATTAGCTTTTGCCATAATTTCGGGAGGAGATCTTGATCAGCTGGAGAGACAGCTGGTCAATCAGGAGGTTGATGAGCTTGCCAGGTTGCCCGGGGTCGGGAAAAAACTTTCCCGGAGGCTGGTTCTGGAACTCGGCGAGCTTTTGAAAAAGGAGCTCGGAGATCTGGTTTTTACCGTTCTGCCGGACTCGGCCGATAAGCAGAAGGGAGCGGCGGTGAATCTGAGCCGCGATCTGATGGCGGCGCTGCAGGCTCTGGGTTACCACAGTAATGAGGTTGAAAGTATCACTACTCGAATTGTACGCGAACATTCCGGTCTGGAGCTCGAGCCGCTGCTGAAAATGGTTCTCAAGGAGCTGCATCGTGGTTGAGGAACGTCTTCTGGCTCCATCTTTTACTGATGCGGATGGTTCCATTGAAGAGGGTCTGCGGCCGCATCAGTTGGTCAACTATGTCGGCCAGATGAAGGCCGTGAGCAATCTCAAGGTTTTTATCGAGGCGGCCCGCGGACGTCGGGAAGCCCTTGACCACCTGCTTCTTTACGGACCGCCGGGGTTGGGTAAAACGACACTTTCCCGCATTGTCGCTTCGGAGATGGGGGCGCAAATCCGTGGCACTTCCGGGCCGGCCATTACCCGGCCCGGGGATCTGGCTGCCATTCTGACCAACCTGCAACCGCATGATATTCTTTTTATAGATGAAATTCATCGGCTTAATCGAGTGGTCGAGGAAATTCTCTATCCCGCTCTTGAGGATTTCAAAATTGATATTATCATTGGGCAGGGGCCTGCCGCCCGTTCCATCTCCCTTGATCTGCCCCCTTTCACCCTGGTCGGGGCCACCACGAGGGTCGGGCTGCTCTCTTCGCCCTTGCGTGATCGTTTCGGAATCGTCATGCGCCTTGAATTTTATCAGGTTGAAGAGCTGGCCAGTATCATTATTCGATCAGCCCGGATTCTGGGGATTATGATTACCGAGGATGGTGCTCTGGAAATTTCGCGCCGCTCCCGGGGGACGCCGAGAATTGCCAATCGACTGCTGAAACGGGTGCGTGATTTTGCTCAGGTCGACGGTATGACGGTTATCTCCCAGCCGACCGCAGCCACGGCTCTTGACAGTTTAGAGATTGATGCGCGCGGTTTTGATAATCTTGATCGGCTCTTTATGGATGCGATTATCAATAAATTCAACGGTGGTCCCGTCGGAATTGAAACCCTGGCGGCAGTGCTCAATGAAGAGTCGGATACCCTGGAGGATGTTTGTGAGCCTTTTCTTTTGCAGGCCGGTTTTCTCGCCCGCACCCCGCGCGGTCGGATTGTGACCCCGCGGGCTCGTGAATATTTTTGCGCTGTTTAAGGGTTATGCTTGACAATGGCTGGTAGTTGTTGATAGTTATTGAAGGGTATGGGAGTTGATTAACTTTTGGGGTGGCTATGGCGAGTTTCGCAGATTTTGTTGTTCGGGACTGGGTCGCTTATATTGTCGGTCAACAAAATATAAAGAAAGGCTTATTAGCGTCTTTTCTTGAACGTGAATTCGGTTTCTTCTGCCAGGTTGCCGAGGGCGGCGAAGATCTGCCGCCGGTAAAGCTGTTCGGCGGGCGGCGTCTGCTGGTGTTGCGCGATTGTTCCGGCGACAGTGCCAAAAAACTTTTAGCTTATCTTGATCTTTTTGCCGGCCGCCTGCTCACTGACGATCGTCTTTATGTGGCCCTGCTTAATCTTGCTCCCGACCTCGGCGTCGAAAGCGAAATGTTGGATCGCGGCGTGCGCGGGGTAGTCAACTCTAATGCCCCTCCCGAACTTTTGATTCGTTTTATTCAAGCGGTTGTTGCCGGAGAACTCTGGTTTCCCCGGCAACTGGTCAGCCGCGCCATTCTGGAAAGCCGCGGCCAGACGAGCGGCGATCACGAAGATAAGGTCGCGACACCTTCTTTGCCGGTCTCCCTTTCCGATCGTGAGCGGGAGGTTTTGATGGAAATCGGTATCGGTTCGACTAACGATCAGATTGCCGAGCATCTTTGCATCAGTCAACACACCGTCAAAAGTCATGTCTACAGCATCTTTCGTAAAATCAACGTTCCCAACCGACTGCAGGCAGCTCTCTGGGCCTCCAAATATCTGGCTTAGCCAAAGCAGTTGATTCAGAAGGTTATCGCAACAACCGTTAAGCCTTCAGTTTCACGGAGAATTCTCCTTCACCTGCGCCGTTCAAATTCTTGATATGCATTTGTGAGTTCAGTTATCGTGAGGCAAGAACCTTCACCTCCTTCCACGTTTGATTTTCTGGCCTATAGGGCCGGCATTGAGCCAGGGAAAATTGCTCTCGCCACTCCGTTAAGGAAAATATCCTATTTGCGTTTTTATCAGGATGTGCTTCGATTCTCTCTGGCGCTGAAAGCGCTGGGTGTTTCACAAGGGTCGCTGGTTGTTGTTCTTGTCAATTCTGATATTTATCTGCACTGGTTACTGTTGATTGCCTGCGAAAATAACGGAGCCGTTTCCGTTTCGTGGCCAAATGTTAAAACCCTTCCCTCCATCTGTTTCCGCGAAGCGGTTGATTTTACCTTTTCGGAATATTTTATTGAATCCGAGCTAGAAATTGGTTGTTGTTTTAGACTGGATGCCGATTGGCTTAATAAAGTCTTCAGAATGGATCTCAGTGCTGAGCGTGATTTTCGTCCGAATATGATTGCGTTAGATGATGTTCAACGAATTACGCATAGTTCAGGTACTACCGGTGGGCAGAAAGCCATGCTTCTTAAACGCAGGGCTCAGGAACAGAAAATAAGATTTTTTGCTGAAAATCTCTACCTGTGTCGAGATGATAGTCTGCTTCTGACGATGTCTTTTTCGGTCAATGCCGCTTTTTTGTGCGCCACGCATTTTCTTCGACTTGGGCTGCTCGTTGTCTCTGGCCCTATTATCTGGGCGCTGCAGAATTTTCCGGTTACCTACTTTGAAATACTTCCCCTTGCATTGAATAGCCTGTTACAAAAAATCCCGGATGACTTTATCAGGCCTGAGAAACTGCATGTCAGGGTTATCGGGGCTTCATTTGGCTCAGAGCTGAAAAAGAAGTCATTGCAAGCAATCTGTACTGAAATTTCCGGACGTTACGCGACGAATGAAGTTTGGCCGATTGCTTACGGGATGAATCATGAGCAGCTCGGTACCCTGCTGCCTGGGGTGCAAGTGAAAATTATAGACGATCTTGGGGTAGAGATGGCTGCAGGCAGTATAGGTCAAATTGCCGTCAAGACTTCGACGATGGTTGACGGATACTATAAAAATGAGAAAGCTACAGCAAGGCATTTTGTCGATGGCTATTTCCTGACAGGAGATATCGGGCGGCTGCTTCCCTCACGGGGGCTGCAGCTTTTAGGCCGTTGTGATGATGTGCTTAATCTTGGAGGAATGAAATCTTCTCCGGATTCCATTGAAGCCCGAATTAAGAGTATCGATGGAGTTCTTGATGCGGCAGCGACCTCGATAATTTCCGGTCAAGCGATTGAGGAGCTCTGCGTTGCGGTTGTTATAGAAAATGTTGCCGAACGCTGCACCGGCATTAAGCAGACGGTAGTTGATAGTGTTTCTTCACTGGGTTTGCAAAGGGTTTTACTTAAGTTCGTCGGGAGTTTACCCCAGACCGAAAACGGCAAGCTTTCGCGGCAAATGTTGCAGCAGATATTTTTAAAAGATTAATCATATCAGTATTTAGCACCTCATTTTCGGTTTGAAAAAAAGACCAAAACGGGCCGATGAAATTATCCGTTTGCCGGTTGCACAGCGTCCACTGAGTGCCGGTCTCGCTTTCATCTTGGTGTTTCTTCAGCGGTAAAATACTCTATTGACAACCTTTTGTATCTCCTATATAAAACTGCTCTTCAAATATCCCAATATGGGCGGTTAACTCAGCGGGAGAGTGCCACCTTCACACGGTGGAAGTCACTGGTTCAAATCCAGTACCGCCTACCAGGGCGATGAGATAGAGGGGAGCCGGCAGCGGTTCCCTTTTCTTTTGCTGCGGTCGGGCCTCTTTTTTGATTATTTTACTGGTTTTGCAGGAGCATGGTTATGACAGCGACAGTTTATATGGCGGATTTGAGGAGCAGTTTTAAGGACAATCTCTTTACCAAAATTGCTCGTCTTCTCGAACGAGTCGGGCTGGCCGACGGGATTCAGCCGAAAGCGCTGACAGCGATCAAGCTTCATTTCGGCGAGGAGGGTAATGCTTCTTTTATCAGGCCGATTCTGGTGCGGCCGGTGGTGGATGCGATTCACGCTTTGCAGGGTAAGGCCTTTGTTACCGACACTAATACTCTTTATGTGGGGACGCGCAGCGATGCCGTCAGTCATCTGGAAACAGCGACCAGGCATGGTTTCAATTTTCCGGTTCTTAATGCTCCGGTTCTGATTGCTGATGGTTTGCGGGGCAACAGTACCCGCTCGGTGAAAGTGGGTCTGCGACATTTCTCGGAAGTCAAAATTGCGGCCGAGATATACAATGCCGATGCCTTGGTGGTTATGAGTCATTTTAAAGGCCATGAGTTGCCGGGTTTCGGCGGGGCGCTGAAAAATCTGGGCATGGGCTGTGCCGGACGGGAAGGTAAATTGAGTCAGCACGCCAATGTCAGTCCGAAGGTGGCAAATAAACGCTGTGTCGGCTGCAGGCAGTGTCTTGCCTGGTGTCCGGCGGGGGCTATCAGTCTGAATGAGGAAAGCGGTAAAGCGGTCATTGATAATGATCTCTGTGTCGGTTGCGGCGAGTGTATCGTCATCTGCCCCCAGAATGCAATCAATATCCGCTGGAATGAGACCATTCCGGTTTTTCAGGAGAAGATGGTTGAGTATGCTTACGGTGCCTGTCACGGCAAGCGGGAGAGATCTTTTTTTATCAATTTTGTGATGCAGGTCAGCCCGGCTTGTGACTGTTACGGGCATAACGATATGCCGATTGTCGCTGATATCGGAATTTTGGCTTCGCGGGATCCGGTGGCTCTGGATCAGGCCTGTGCCGATCTGGTGATTGCGGCGCCGGGGATGCCGGGCAGTGCTCTGGGCGCTGAGATCGCTCCGGGCGGTGACAAGTTCAGGGTGCTTTATCCCGAGGTAGACTGGCAGCCGCAACTGGTTTATGCCGAAGAGATTGGTCTCGGCTGCCGAAGTTATGTCCTTGAAAAAATATAGAGATGCCGGTGAAATCGGGAAAAGACTTGCATTTTTCCGCCTGTTGGTGTAGCAGGCCCTGTCTTTCCTGTAGAGACGGGAGAACGTTTGCAAAGTGGTTTCACTGCAAGTCTCGGCCGAACTGATTTTGTCAGCTTGTAAGTGAAGCGTAACTTCCTTGCTCCATCAAGGGGCTGCCGCGGGATTGCCCGCAAGTAAGTGCTTTTATCAGGATTTTTCATATTTCTTGTTTAATTTAACAGGAATAACCTGTAAGGCGCTGATAACTCAGAAGGAGGAAATCTGAAAAATGAGTGAACTGGTAAGAAAGTATGAGTTGATTTACATTCATCCCGGCAATCTGCCGAGCGAGGATGTGGAGAAAGTCGACGAGATCCTGAACGGGATTATGGAACGGATGGAGGCTGAGCTGCTGCATCGTGAAGACTGGGGGGTCAGAACCCTGGCTTATCCGGTGAAAAAAAGTCTCGAAGGGCGCTATATTCTGCTGCGTATAGCGTGTACACCCGATTGTCTGAAGGAGATTGAACGGCGCTTGAAGATTTCTGAGTCCGTAATAAAATTTCTCTCTGTTCGCCTGGCGGATGATTTTGTACAGGAAGAGGCCAAGCCTGTAGTGAACGGGGATGAAGGTGAGGACCTGGGCGTCGCGGCGGTAATCGATGATGAAGATGAGGTCGATGACGCAGACGGTAGCGATGATGCTGATGATGACTATCTGGGAGAAGAATAATGGCATTTGCAAGGAAAAAAACAGACGTCAAAGGCGGTCGTCGCCGCTCTTTTGTGACTCGGAGAAAATATTGTCGTTTTTGTGCCGACAGTTCACTGTCGATTGATTATAAGGATATCCGTCTGCTGCGTTATTATATCAGTGAGAAAGGTAAGATTGTTCCGCGCCGCATCTCCGGGACCTGCTCGGCTCATCAGCGCGAGTTGATGGCGGCGATTAAACGGGCTCGTAATATTGCGCTGCTTCCCTTTTCGGTCAGTACCCCGAAACCTTATTGATGAGGAGTTGCAGATCTGTCCCGGCCCGGAGTTTGAAAAATCGTGGTTGATGATCAAGTTCTGATAAGTCGGGTTTTACCGATTGCAGTAATGCTGACGGTTGTGCTTTACCTGGGAGGGGCCCTTTTTCCGATAGTTGGTGCTCTGATTGGCCTCGCAGCATTGGCACCGGGGGTTTATCTTCGTTTCCAAACATCTTTGCGCTGGCCGCCGACGGTTATGGTTGCCGCAGTCGCGGGCCTGCTCTTTCTCGGATTTCGAACCCCGGCGCCGGTGGCGGTTTACTTTCTCGAATTTGGTCTTTCCAGTCTGGTTTTTGACTATTTTCTCAGGCGCCGTCGCCCCGGAGTTGAAACCCTCTTCGTTTCAGCGGCCATAACGACTTTTTTAGTCGTAATGTTAATGGTGTGGCTGAGTTATAATCGGGGAGTGACCCCGGTTTTTCTGAGCGAACAGTTTTTGCTGGCCAATGTTGCTGAAGTAAGTGCAATCTATGAGAGAGCCGGAGTAACCGCGGCTCAGCTGGCGGTTCTGCGGCAGGCGGCGGAAGAGGTTGCAGTCTGGGCCGGAACTCTTTTCCCGAGCCTGCTGTTTATTGCTTTTTTTACGGTTCAGGGGTTCGGATTCGGAGCCGCCCGACTTTTTTACAACCGGTTGCACAGTGCACCGCCGGAGTTATTAAAGGAAGCTTCATCTTTTTCGCACATGCAGGTGCCGGGGCTGCTGGTCTGGCCTCTGATTGTCTGTCTGGGAGGATTGCTGCTTTTACCTTTGTCGGGGATGCCCCGTTTTCTTTTCTTCAATGGGGCCGGGTTGCTGTTGTTTACCTACCTGATTCAGGGCCTGGCGATAATGCAGTTTGCCTTTGAGGTGTATGCCGTCAGCCGGGTTCAGAGGTTTTTTATCTGTTTCTTTTTTTTAGCGTTTCAGTTTCTTTTTATCTTCCTGGTTCTGCTCGGAATATTTGATACCTGGCTGGATGTCAGGTTGCGGATTGTGCGGCGTCAGCAGCGTCTGGGAAGGTAGTTCTGTTTTTCTGTCAGTAAACTGCAGAAAATATTTAAGGAGGATTTTTATTATGCGAATAATCTTACAGGAGCCGGTTGAACATCTTGGTAATATCGGTGAACTGGTGACCGTTGCTGATGGCTATGCGCGCAACTATCTTTTGCCCACCGGGCGTGCGATCATTGCCAATGAGAGCAATATCAGCTATGTCAAACATCATCTGCGCTCGCTTGAAAAGAAGAGAATGCGCCTGCAGGCAGAGGGTGAAGCCCTGCGCGATCGTCTCCTTTCGCTGCGGTTGGAGTTTGAACGTAAGGTCGGAGAAAACGGCAAATTGTTCGGTTCGGTTACGGCCATGGATATTGCGGAAAAGATCCGGGCCTGCGGCATCGAGATTGATCGACGCAAAATCGAGTTGCCTGAAGTTATCAAGAGTGTTGGTGATTTTAAAGCTCTGGTAAAGGTTCAGGTCGGGATTGTCGCCGAAATTAATATCGCCGTACTCAGTGATCAGGAAGAAGTTGTTCTGGTTGAAAATGACAAGGATGCTGCGGCTGCCGGCGAAGCTCTGCCGGCATAAGTTTTGTTTCAGTGGCTATAGCGGTGGCTATAGCAGTGGCGGTCCTTTATTTTCGGGGCCGCCACTGCTTAAAATCGCCTGCCGGTAATTTCTTGCGCTGACCTCTTCAACTTTTCCTTCCCTTCCCTCTCTTTTTAAGATACATATCTCTTAGTTTGTCCGGCTGCTCTCTTTGTCAAGCGGGCCGACGCGAGGCTGTTACCACCTTTCTGCCCAGTTTCCTGCAGGGATATTTTAGTCGATTCGCTGATTGCTGCGGGTTGTTCGGTTGTACAGAGGTTTTTATTTTTAATGGTAAGAAAAGTTAAATCCAAAGATACCGCGGATTCTCTGCGTCTGCCGCCTCAGAGCCTGATGGCGGAAGAGGCTCTGCTGGGCGGAGTCATGCTCGAGAATGAAGCGTTAAGCGTAGTCACCGACTATGTGCGCGAAGATGATTTTTATCGGCCCGGGAACCGGGAGATTTTCAAAACCATTCTGGCCCTGGCCCGGAATAATGAACCGATCGACCTGGTCACGGTGGCGGATCATTTAAAGCAGAGACAGAAACTCGATGAAGTGGGCGGGGGCGGCTACCTCTCCTCTCTGGTTGACAACGTTCACACTGCCGCCAATCTGCTGGCATACGCCAGAATTGTCAAGAACAAGTCTTTGCTCAGAGGTCTGATTCATACGGCAACCGACATCGTCGAGCGTAGTTACGGGGAGGTTGAAGATGTTGATCAGCTGGTTGATGATGCGGAAAGGTCAATTCTTGATGTTGCCAGAAAGCGCAGTCAAACAGCCATAACCCCGATTGCCGAGATTGTCAAAAGCAGCTTCGCCGCGATTGATGCCGCTTACCGGAGCCATACGACGATTACCGGGGTGCCTACAGGTTTCAGCGGCATCGATAACATGACCTGTGGTTTTCAGCGTTCCGATCTGATTATCATCGCCGGTCGGCCGAGTATGGGGAAAACCTCATTCGCTCTTAATATTGCTCATAATGCCGCAGCTAATCCGGATGTTTTAACCAATGTAGCTTTTTTCTCACTGGAGATGTCCAAAGAACAGCTGGTTACCAGGCTGCTCTGCAGTCAGTCGGAGATAAACGCGCAGACGATTCGGCGCGGGCTGTTAAAGGATGCGGACTGGCCGCGTCTGTCGGAAGCTGCGGCCGTTATATCCGAGTTGCCGCTCTATATTGACGACACGGCGGCTATTACGGTAATGGAAATGCGGGCCAAGGCCCGGCGACTGAAAAACGGCAAAGGCCTGGATATGGTCGTGGTTGACTACCTGCAGCTGATGCGTGGTGACGGTGAGAGCCGGGAACGGGAGATTTCGGAGATTTCCCGTTCGCTAAAGGCCATGGCTAAGGAGCTGGATATTCCGGTTGTCGCTCTCTCTCAGTTGAACCGCAGTGTCGAGTCCCGGATCGACAAACGCCCCCAGCTTTCGGATCTGCGAGAGTCGGGAGCGATCGAACAGGATGCTGATGTGATCATGTTTGTCTACCGTGATGAGGTCTACAACAAGGAGACGCAGGACAATGTCGGTTTGGCGGAGATTCTCGTGCGGAAACAGAGAAACGGGCCGACCGGGGTGGTGAATATGAGGTTCTTCGGGGAGTTTACGACCTTTCGGGATATTGATAATCGTTATGACGATTACGCCGGAGGACCCGGCAGCGGAATGATGGGCGCAGATATGGGGGGCTCTGAGGATGATTTCTCTCATTTTGATGGGATGATTGATTCCTGAGAGATGATCTTAATCTCTGGTAAAAGGAGTTACTGATGCTTGGAGTCCGGAGGAAGATTATGGTGGCCGTGGATGGCTCCGCGGTTTCCGACAAGGCTGTGCATGAGGCTGTGTGGCTGGCAGGCTGCCAGGGCGGTAAATTCAAAAATAAGCTCTTTGCCGTTTTTGTCAAGGCCGACCGTGTACGGGACTATGACGACCTTTTTATCAAAGGGGTATCGGCCGAGGTGGAGATTAACGATCGTTGGCATAAGATTATTGATCATGCCTTTCTGGTCGTCAAAAGGCTTGCCGCGGAGAAGGAAATTCCCCTTGAGACCATCGTGGTCGAAGGCGCGCCGGCGCCTTCCATTATTCATCTCGTGGGGAAATATGACATCGATCTGCTGGTTGTCGGCAGTACCGGAAAAGGGGCGGTGAAGAGAGCCTTCCTGGGCAGTGTTTCAGCTGAGGTTATCGAGCATGCGCCCTGTGGGGTCTATGTTGTCAGAGCGTAAAATCTACAGCGTGCCGCAGAAAAGGGTGAAAGATGTGTCGCGCAGTGATCCGGCGTAGGTGACTCCGGCCTGTTTGAGAATTTGTACGGCTCCGGCGGTCGGGGCCGAAACGGAAAGGGCCAGAGGAAAGCCGGCGCGGGCTATTTTTACGGCCATTTCGAGGTTGATGCGGCCGCTGAAGAGTGCGGCCAGTGAACCCATTTCGATTTTGTTGCAGACACAGTAGCCGACAATTTTATCCAGGGCATTGGCGCGGCCGACATCCTCTTCGCAGTGAAGGATTCTGCCCTCCTGGTTGATCAAGGC
Organism: Deltaproteobacteria bacterium; assembly: GCA_016938065.1. Classification (GTDB taxonomy): domain Bacteria; phylum Desulfobacterota; class Anaeroferrophillalia; order Anaeroferrophillales; family Tharpellaceae; genus Tharpella. The sequence continues at coordinate 21,105 of JAFGVI010000043.1, forward strand.
GACGGCGTGGGCTCCGGCGGTGCTGGTGTAGAGAGCCTGTTGCCGGAGCATCGCCTGCGGCAGCGGGGGAATCAGTGCCGCGGGCAGAAAAAATTTGCGCGGCGGCGATTTCTGGATTTGCGGGGCGATTATCGACCAGATGGCGGCCGCGGTCAGCGGACTGACCGCGGAAATCGGTTTACTGATGGTCAGCCGGACGGAGTCGGTTGTCAGCGGGGTTTCGCTGTTGCTCTCAGCGGTGACCAGGCGCTGAGCCGAGATATCTTCCTCGCGGTTAATCAGTCCCTGATAGTAAAGATAACCGGCAGCCAGCAGGAATTCGTTGCCCGGGGTTCGGTGCAGCGTTGCCAGATGCTCTCCGTTTATCCATATCTGGAGAGGTACTTCTGCGATGAGAGGGCGTTCATTGTTCTGCCAACGGCCCGATTTCAGGTCGTAGGTAAAGCTTGAGACCTTGCAGCTTCTGCTCATTTGTAGACCTCCAGGTTAAGACTTGAACCGGGCCATACCTTAAGTCGGCCCATATCGTCAACCGTAATTTTTTACCTTCCCCTCTTTTATGCTTGATCATCTTTATATGTCCTTGGCGCTGGATGAAGCCCGGCTGGCCTGGCTTGCCGATGAAATTCCGGTCGGGGCGGTAGCCGTCTGGCGAGGCCGGGTTATCGGTCGGGGGCGCAACCGCAAAGAGGAAAAACTTTCAGCTCTCTCTCATGCCGAGATGGAGGTGATCGCCGCCGCCAGCCGGTGGCTCGGGAATTGGCGACTCTCCGAGGTTACGCTTTATGTGACTCTGGAACCCTGTCTCATGTGTGCCGGCGCTCTGCTCCAGGCGCGTCTTGGCCGTCTCGTCTATGGCTGCCGCGATCCCAAGGGCGGGGCCATCGACAGCTTGTATCGGCTGGCTGAAGACGCGCGCCTGAACCATAGCTTTCCGGTGTGCAGCGGGGTTTTTGCTCAGGAGGCGGCGACCCTTCTGCAGGATTTTTTTCGCAGTTTACGGAAAAAGAAATAGGAGTTTTTTTTGCATATGTCTGAATTTCGTTGTGGTTTTGTTTCATTGATCGGGCGGCCCAATGTCGGGAAATCGACCTTGCTGAATAACATACTGGAGGAAAAGATTGCCATCGTGACCGACAAACCGCAAACGACCAGAAACCGCATTGTCGGCATTAAAAACGGGCCCGGGGTGCAGTTGATTCTGGTTGATACGCCGGGCCTGCATACGCCCAGAGGTCTGCTCAATCAGGCTCTGGTGGAAACCTCGAAAGCCGCCTGGCGTGACTCCGATCTGGCCTTGATTCTGCTGGAGGCCGCGACGGGCAGGTTGCGTAAAGGGGAGCGGGCGATCGTGAGTCAGGCTCTGGCCGAAGAGGTGCCGTTTCTGGTGGCGCTTAACAAGATTGATCTGCTTGCCGAACGGGACGGGGATTCTCTGCGGAATTTGCCGATGTTTGTTGAACTGGTCGGCGAGTTCGGCGTTGCCCCGGAAAAGATCTTTTTTCTCTGTGCTCAGGATGGGGTCGGGGTTGCGGCTCTGACGCAGCGCATGCAGGATCTTTTGCCGCTGCATCCTGCATATTTTCCGGATGATGTGCAGACTGAGATAAGCGAGCGGTTCTGGGTGCAGGAGGTGATTCGCGAGCAGGTCTTTAAGCTGACTCGAGATGAGATCCCTTATGCGATTGCGGTTGAGATCGATTACTACCGCGATCTTGATGAACGTCTGAGTATCGGGGCCACCATTCATGTGGAGCAGAATTCCCAGAAGGGGATTATCATCGGGCGCAAAGGGAGTATGCTGAAAGATATCGGCATCAAGTCGCGTCTGGCGATCGAGGCCTTTGTCGGAATTCCGGTCTATCTTGAACTGCATGTGGCCGTGGCTAAAAACTGGACCCGTGATGCGGCCCAGTTGCAGCGGTTCGGTTATGATAAAAGATAAGAAAGAGATTATGAAAATCAGCGAAGATACGTTCGGGCGGGCGCAGCTTGAAGCTCTGCTTCTGGCTTTGCGCGGGCGCCGCATTCTGGTTTTTGGCGATGTTATGGTCGACTGTTTTATTCGCGGTGTGGTTGAACGCATCTCGCCTGAAGCCCCGGTGCCGGTAGTTTCGGTCAGAAGCCGGAATAACCTGCCGGGCGGAGCCGCCAATGTGGTGCGCAATCTTCTTGCCCTGGGGGCCTGTCCTGAGATTGTCGCCCTGGTGGGCGATGATTATCAGGGGCGCTATCTCAGGGATGAGCTTGCTGTCCGGGGTTGCGGGGTTGCCGGTCTGGTTGTCGATGCCGGGCGTCAGACCTCGGTTAAAACCCGAATCGTTGCTCACCAGCAGCAGGTGGTCCGTTTTGATGAAGAGACCATTGAGCCTTTTGCTCAGGTCTCGCGGCAGCAGTTACGCCGGGCGATCATTGCCGCCTGCGCCGATGTCGACGGGGTAATTATTTCCGACTATGGTAAAGGGGTGGTCGAGCGTGAGCTCTTCGATCTTCTGCTGGCTGAAGCGCACCGGCGTAAGCTCTTGATCGCCCTTGATCCCAAAGTGGCAAACTTCGATATCTATCATGATGTCGATCTGGTCACGCCGAACGTGGTTGAAGCCGGCCAGGCCTGTGGTTTTGCCGTGACTGCGGAAAATCTGCCGGCGGCCGGAGCCCGGATTAAAGAGCGCTTCAAAAGTCGGTCTGTAATTATCACCAGGGGCGAGGATGGAATGGCAATTTTCCCGGAAAAGAGTGCTCCGCTTTTACTGCCGACCCAGGCGCGTGAGGTTTTTGATGTGACCGGGGCCGGCGATACGGTGATTTCGGTGCTGACGCTGGCGCTTCTGGCCCAGGGGGTTTCTCTGGAACAGGCGGCGATGCTGGCTAATCTGGTGGCCGGGGTGGTGGTTGGTAAAACCGGCACGGCGACGGCCTCAGGCGCGGAAGTGCTGGCCTATCATGATCGTCTGGAGCCGCATGCGCCCCGGTCTTGACTACCGCGAACCGGAACCGGGTGCCCTGCTCGTCAGTGTTCTGGCCCGTCACCCGGAACTTGCTCTGGCATTGGCTGAGCGCCTGGAGTTTGAGTTCGGACCGCTTGATCTGAGCTCGTTCTGGCTCTCTTTTGCTCACTCCCGCTACTATGAAGCGGAGATGGGGCCCTTTCTGGGGCGTTATATTTTCTTCTTTGCCGAGCCTCTTCCCCGGGAGAGGCTGGTTGAGGCCAAGCGGTTTACCGATTGTCTGGAGGCCGAATTTGTTGCCGGCGAGGGTCGCCGGGTTAATCTTGATCCCGGATATCTGGCCCTGGATCATCTGATTCTGGCTTCAACCAAGGCCGTACCCCATCGGCCCTATCTGGGTAAAGGGGTTTATGCCGATCTGACTCTGGTTTATGAGTGCGGTCAATATATTCCTTTGCGCTGGAGTTATCCCGACTATGCCAGTGACTACGTTCGCGCCCTCTGCGGCGATGTCAGAAATAAAATTTTGCAACGGCGTAAACAGGGCCTTTGGAGGTAGCTGATTTTGCAGAACAGTCGGGAACTTTATTTCTGGAAAATGCAGGGCTGCGGTAATGATTTTATTATTATCGATAATCGCCATGCCGTTTTTCCCGAAAAAAACCGTGTCCGTCTGGTGGCCGCTCTTTGTCGCCGGGCGACCGGGGTTGGTGCTGATGGCCTGATTCTGCTTGAGGATGATCCGGAATTTGATTTTCGCTGGCACTTTTATAACGCCGACGGCTCGATGGCCGAGATGTGCGGCAACGGTGGCCGCTGTGCCGCCCGGTTTGCCTACCTGCAGGGTATGGCTGCGGCGGAGATGGTTTTTCGCACCGTGGCCGGCCCGATCCGGGCCCGGGTTGCGGGCGACCAGGTCCGGCTGGAGATGACTCCTCCCGGCGCTCTGCGCCAAGAGCTTGAACTTGATTGTGACGGCGGGCTGGAGATTGTTGATGTTATAAATACCGGCGTTCCCCATGCGGTTGTCTGGGTCGGGCAGGGGCTGGCGGATCTGGCGCTGTCTCGGCGCGGAGCCCGGATTCGTTACCATCGGGAGTTTGCGCCGGCCGGCACCAACGTCAATTTTGTCGAGGTTGTCAGCGAACACTGTTTGTCAATGCGCTCTTACGAACGCGGGGTTGAGGGTGAGACCCTGGCCTGCGGCACCGGAGCGGTGGCCGCAGTTCTGCTCGCCGCCGCCCGGGGATTGGTGTGCTCCCCGGTCGAGGTCGTGACCCTGGCCGGGGAGCGTCTGCGGGTTTACTATAAAAGAGTGGGCTCTGATTATAAGGAAGTTTTCCTTGAAGGAGGGGCGCTAATCGTATATAAAGGAGTTCTGGAATCAGAATTTTTACGAGCCTGCCCGGAGCGGCAAGAGTTGTTTAAGGAGTGAAGCGATGTTTGCAGGAGCGATGGTAGCGATTGTGACTCCATTCAAGGATGGAGTGGTTGATGAAAACGCCTTGAGAGGGTTGGTTGAGCTGCAGATTGCCGGAGGGACGGATGCGATTATTCCCTGCGGCACAACCGGGGAGTCGGCTACCCTCTCCCATAAAGAGCATCAGCTGGTGGTCGACATAGTTATTGATGCGGTGGCCGGGCGGGTGCCGGTGATTGCCGGAACCGGTTCCAATAATACGGCTGAAGCCATCCGTCTGACCCAGTATGCCAGGGATGCCGGCGCCGACGGCGCGCTGCTGATCACCCCTTACTACAATAAGCCGTCGCAGGAAGGGCTTTATCAGCATTTTAAAGCCGTGGCCGAGAGTGTCGATATTCCGCTTGTGCTCTATAATGTGCCGAGCCGTACCAGTGTTGATATGCTGGCTCCGACGGTGGCCCGGCTGGCCCGGCTGCCCAATATCGTGGCGATCAAGGAGGCGACCGGATCGATGCAGCGGGCCTCTGAAATCATGGCGATGTGCGACCCCGATTTTTATCTGCTTTCGGGGGATGATTTTACATTTTTCCCGCAGATGTGTGTCGGCGGGCGCGGCGTAATTTCCGTGACCTCCAATATCGCGCCGGCGCTGATTGCCGGAATCTATGACGCTTTTGCCGCCGGTCAATGGGCTGAGGCGGCCGCCGGACATCATCGTCTGCAAAAGCTTTGCACGGCGATGTTTCTCGAAACCAATCCGGTGCCGGTAAAAACCGCTCTGGCCATGATGGGCAAGGTGGAAGATGAGATCCGTCTGCCTCTGACCCTGATGGCCTCTCAGACCCGAAGCCAGTTGCAGCAGGTGCTGCAAGAGTACGAACTTATCTGAGTTCCCGGTTCTGCCGGATGGGGATAACTGAATTATGAATATCGGAGTTGTGGGGGCTGGCAGCTGGGGCACGGCGCTGGCTGATCTTTTGGCCCGTAACGGGCATCAGGTGACGCTCTGGGCTTATGAGGCCGATCTGGTTGCAAGAATGCGTCAGACGCATGAAAACGATCTCTTTCTGCCGGGCATCAGACTGCATGACAAACTCGGCTTTACCGACAGTCTGGCGGTTGTGGCCCAGGGGCGGGAGTTGCTCCTGCTGGTTTCGCCCTCGCAGCTTATGCGTCTGGTTTTTCGTAAGCTGCTGCCCGATCTCGACGATGGCACGGTGCTGGTTTCGGCGGCAAAAGGGATTGAGAATCAGACCTTGATGACGATGTCGCAGGTTTTAGAGGAGGAGCTGGAGCATGCCGGTCGCAAGGCTGACCTCGCTTTTCTTTCCGGGCCTTCGTTTGCGCGGGAAGTGGCGCTGGGCCTGCCGACGGCAGTGGTGGCCGCCTCGGAAAAAGAGGCGGTGGCCGAGCTCGTACAGCAGGTTTTCAGCGGCGAACGTTTTCGCGTTTATACCAATGACGATGTCATCGGCATTGAGTTCGGCGGCGCCTTGAAGAATGTCATGGCCCTGGCCGCCGGCATTGCTGATGGTTTAGGTTTTGGTGCCAACACCCGGGCCGCTTTGATCACGCGGGGGCTCTCGGAGATGACCCGGCTCGGGGTCGCCGCCGGTGCCTGTCCGCAGACCTTTGCCGGTCTGGCCGGGATGGGGGATCTGGTGCTGACCTGCACCGGCGACCTTTCGCGAAACCGGACGGTGGGTCTCGAACTGGGCCGGGGTCGTTCTCTACAGGATATTCTCGGCGGCATGAACATGGTGGCCGAAGGTGTCAAAACCACGATCTCGACTTATCAGCTGGCCGCCCGTCTGCAGGTTGAAGCCCCGATCACCGAACAGGTCTACAAGATTCTGGAGGAAGGTAAAGATCCCCGGCAGGCGGTGACTGACCTTTTGCAGAGAAGCCTTAAAGCGGAAGTTCAATAATAAATAAAAAATTGTTTAAACGGTAAGGATTGAAGTTTATGCTGCAGGTTGCGGTAACCGGTGCCTCAGGGAGAATGGCCGGGGTTTTTATTGAGTTTATTGCCGGGATCGAGGATGTGCGGGGTTATGCGGTTACAGCTTCGTCCCCTGCCGACCCGGCGGCGTCAACGGCCATGGCCGAAAGATTGGCCGGGCTGGATCTGGTCTGGCAGCAGCATCAATTCGATGTGATCGTCGATTTCAGTTTTCCGGAAGCAACCCTGGCTTATGCGGTCTGGGCGGCTGCCCGAAAGGTGCCGATGGTTATCGGGACCACCGGATTTACTCTGGCCCAGCTTGACCAGCTCGCCGATACCCTGCAGTCCGTGCCGGTCCTGTTGAGTCCGAATATGAGTTTGATGATGAATCTGGCCTGGCGCATGACCGCCAATGCGACCACTGTGCTGCCGAAAGAGATGGTCGATGTTGAGATTGTCGAGAAGCATCATCGTGATAAGCGTAATGCGCCGAGCAGTACGGCCTTGAAACTGGCTCAGATTGTGGCGGAAAAGCGGGGCTGGTCTCTGGCCGAAGCCCTGCGTCATAATGCCCGCTGGGGCATGATCGGTTCGCGACCGGAAAAGGAGATAGCCATCGCCAGTGTGCGCGGCGGCAGCCTGATCAGCGAACATTCGATTATTTTTGCCGGTTCCGGTGAAAGTCTGGAAATTACCCACCGCAGTCAGTCTTTGAGTCCTTTTGCCCGCGGCAGTCTGCGGGCGGCTCGTTGGATCGTCAAACAGAATCCCGGGGTTTATGATATGCTCGATCTGCTTGGACTGGCCGAAGTTCTCTACTGATTTTCCTGAAGAATAAATCGGCTTAAGGCTTCGGAGAGCGGTGAAAGCCGGCGGTAGCGATTGTGGATCAGGTAAAAATGACGGCGGATGGGCCCGTCGGGCAGCGATATTTTTATCAGTCTGCCGCTTTCGAGATCTTCCGCGACCGAAAGGCTGGAGACTATAGCCATACCGAGCCCGCTTCTGACGGCCTGCCGGATCGCTTCGGCGCTGCCCATTTCCGCAATCAGGTTCAGATTGTCCAGATGGGTCAGGCCTCTCTTCTGCAGGGCGGTCTGCATGGTCTGGCGCGTGCCGGAGCCCTCTTCCCGAACGATAAAAGGCAGTTTTTTCAGCCCCGCAAGCGTTATCGGGTTGGCTGAGTTTTTCGCGTTTTCGGGGCTCGTGACCAGGATCAGCTCATCGCCGCGGCACTCCCTTGAGATGAACTCGGCTTCCGGGGCCGGGGTTCCGACCAGCCCGAGTTCAAGTTCGCCGTCGGCAACCTGATTGATAATGGTCTTGCTGTCGCCGATTTTCAGGGTTATCTTCACCCGAGTGTGCCGGGTCGTGAAAAGTCCGATTAACTGGGGTAGAATATATTGCCCCGGAGTGTTGCTGCCGCCGATCTCCAGGCTGCCGAGCTCAGCTCCGGCATAAAGCAGCATCTCTTTGCGGGCGCGTTCCTGCAGGGTGAAAATACGCCGGGCAAAAGGGAGAAAAAGTTCGCCGGCCGGAGTCAGGCGCACGGTTTTGCCGCCGCGTTCAACCAGTTGTACCTTCAGATAACTTTCCAGGGTTTTGAGGTGGCCGCTGACGGTGGGCTGGGTCAGGTTGATTTTTTCCGCCGCCCGACTGAAATTGAGAAGTTCACTGACGGCGAGAAAAACCTGAAGCTGGCGCATTTCAATCATCTCTATGACCTTTTTTTTTAATGTGAGTCGACGTTAAATATGCGGCGTTTATTAGATGAAAATGGCCGGATCGTCAATCATCCTTTTTTAAAGTTTGAGGGGTAAGCTTGTGGCGCTTGTTGAAACTGATCTTCTCGGAGTGATTGCCGCCGGAACCGGTTGTGGTCTGGTGCTGCTTGATAAGGACGATCGGGTTCTGTACTGGAGCCCGCAGATGGCTGAAATCAGCGGAATCAGCGCCGCTCAGATTGTGGGTCAGAGCTGGTCGAATCTTGTTCTGCCTTCAGGTTTTACCGGGGCTGAGGGAGCCGGAAACCCGGTTTTTGCGCCGGCGGCGACGGTTCTTTCGGGGATCGTTTTCTATCCGGTTACGGCGGGGCAGGGCGTCGCCGGGCGTCGCCTCGGGGTGCTGCGCATGACCTCTCAGCTTGAGGGAAAAAGCGACGAATTTCCTTTTGTTAATGAAAATGCGCAGGGTATTCCCAATCAGCATGCTCTGTTTGAACTCCTCCAGCATCAGTTGGCTTACCATAAGCGTTATCGGACACCTTTTTCCCTGCTGTTTCTGCGGATGAAGAATTTTCACACTTTCGTTGAGGTGCTGGGGGTTGACAATTGGGAGATCACCAGTCGCGCCGTTTATGATCAGTTAAGCGCGATTGTGCGCATGGCCGATAGCGTCGGTCTCTATGACAGGGCCACTTTCTGGATGGTTTTAGCCAACTCCGACCTCGAAGGAACCAGGGTCGTGGCGGAAAAAGTCAAACGTCTGGCAAGTTCCATGAAGGTTGAGGCTATTGATGTTTTTCTTGCGGTCGCGGTCGGAGCGGTGCTGGCCCGCGACGATGAAAGGAGCGATGATCTGGTGCGACGGGGGCTGGCCGAGGTCGAGGAAGCCCTCAAAGCGGTGGTCGGTATTTCGGTTGCAGGCTGAATGATGCAGTTGCTCTGCGCCGCTGTGATTGACGAACTTGAGCCGCTGCTCAAGTCGACGGCCTTCAGGCAAGAAGGTCCTGAGCTTTTCCGGCATCCTCGGAAAAATCTGCTGGTTGCGGCCCTAGGGGTCGGCCTCGTAGATTTTGCCAGTGGTTTTCAGGCGCTGCTGGAGCGTTATCAGGTGGCTGAAGCCCTGTTGACCGGTACCTGCGGGGTCTATCCCGCAGCCGCACAAAAATGGCCGCCGGTTTCTCTGGTCGCGCCGCTTGAAATTTCTCTCGGTGATCTCGCCGAGGTCAACCGGAGCGGCTATTTTCCGGCTCCGATTACCGCGACCTGCATGCTGGATGAAAAGTTCTCCCGCGGTTTTTTGGCCGATGCAGACACGCATTGTCTGACACTGACGGCAATAACTTCAGACGATCAGGCCGCCTCCTTAATTGAAAAGTTTTATCACTGTCATTTTGAGCAGATGGAAGCCTACGCCTTTGCGCGGCTCTGTCAGCGGCGGAAAATTACCGCAGCCGCACTTTTCGCCGTCGTTAATCAGGTTGGCCGCGACGGTCACCGGCAGTGGCGTCTGCACGCGCAGCAAGGTGCCTGCCTGAGTGCCGAACTTCTGCGGCAAAAACTTAATTTACTCTGATAACAGCTTTCAAAAGGCAATTGCGGGAATGTCGGCCGGCAAAAGGTATCATTTTTCTTGTCAAGGGCCGCAGACTGTGTTATCAGGTGCATCCTTCCCGAGAATCCGGGCAATTAGCTCAGGTGGATAGAGCGTTGGCCTCCGAAGCCAAAGGCCGCAGGTTCGAGTCCTGCATTGCCCGCCAAATAAAAACAAGGGGTTAGCTGACGTTTGTCGGTTAACCCCTTTTTGTTTGTGGCTGTAAGGTACTAAAAATATTCCGCAAAGCCTGTGGCCGGGAGTTCTTTTGTCGCAATATTAAAAAGTTCTTCTGAATCGATCGCCCTGTCTGGTAGACGACCTTCCATGATTTTATAAAAACTTTCCCTGTTTTCGGGTTCAATTTGGATGGCGGCACTGACTAAGCTCTTCGCTACGAAAATATGCTTCGATCCGGAAATTGTTATGTCGGTTCCTGTACTTAAGGGTTTTTCAGCGATTCTTGCGGCCTTATAATCTACAAAAACAGGTTCCTCACCCAGTGATATTTGAAAAAGTAAGCTTTTTGTCAGAGATATCTGTTGCTGATCCAGTGAAATCTGCCATCCATTACCTTGCGGAGATAACCGGTGCAGCTGCCTTTTTAATGCTTCGAGCGGCATGGTAATTCCCTTTAGTCTGAGAGTACGAATAAAACCGTTCGGGTTTACCTCTTCCTGCCCATCAAAAACAAAAGCCGCAGTTTTTTTGTGGAAGGCGGCATTCTGGTAGTGGTTTTTGTAATGAAAAGAACAATAATTTACTGCTAATCTCAGGTTCTGTTGAAAAATAAAGTTAATGATTTCCAGGGCCGTTAATTCCGATTCCAGAATCGTGATTTTCTGGCCGTGGATAAAAGTATAGCTCCTATTGTATAGATTTTTAAAGTTATGGGGTGTAAGCCTTAGTTGATGGAGGTTGAGAAAGTTTACGCCAAGGCTGTCGAGTTCGATAACCATCTGTTTTAACCGGCTCAGGTCTTCTGGAATTGCTGGAATTTCAACAGTTACGTTGGGGATTTTCCCCAAAACAAGTTTCAATTTTTTGCTGTTATACTCAGTGGCGGCAAGGTTGAAGCGGATTTCATCCAGGCCGGTTTCAGCTAATTTAATTGCTTTTTCGCTATCGAGAAGTGTGCCGTTGGTGTACATCCAAACATAAATCGAATCTCCCAATTCTTTTTTAAGTTTAGACAGAAAATTAAGCGTAGTCGCAAAAGTAAGCAACGGTTCTCCGCCACTTAGCCCGACCCCTTTAAAGCCGAATTTTTTAATGTATCCAATATAATTTTCAGGATTGTCAAAATTAATGCCCTGGCTTTCAGGTATTGATGTGTTGACTTGGGGCGTCGGGCAAAAAAAACACTCACCGTGGCAGCGGTTATTAACGAAAAGGCACGACCACTGACCTTCTCCACAAAGCCTGTTTAAATGCATAAGTAGAAAAAAAGGAAGCCTCCGATTGGTGGACCGCTTATAATAATAAGCATAGGCGGGGCCGAAATGAA